>JAGPGR010000009.1 GCA_018055865.1 Paludibacteraceae bacterium
AAGAACTGCGCAAATCGCGTGAGAAAACTCAGGGTAAAATCGGGGTTAACATCATGGTAGCCCTGAGCAACTTTGGCGATATGGTGCGCACTTCGATAGCCGAAAAAGCCGATTACATCTTTGCAGGTGCCGGTCTTCCGCTGGATTTGCCCTCCTACTTACCAGCCAACAGCCACACACACCTTATCCCTATCGTTTCTTCGGCACGTGCGGCCAGCCTGATCTGTGAGAAGTGGTTTTCGAATTACAATTACCTGCCGGATGCCATTGTGGTGGAAGGTCCCAAAGCTGGCGGACATCTTGGATTCAAGCGGGAACAGATAGAAAACGCTGATTTTGCATTAGAAAAACTGATACCGGAAGTAGTGGCAGTAGCCGCCCGGTACAGCGACAAAAAAAATATTCCCGTCATTGCTGCGGGCGGCATTTCTACGGGCGAAGATATTCACCGGTTTTTACAACTGGGTGCATCGGCCGTACAGATGGGAAGCATATTTGTGACAACGACCGAGTGTGACGCCTCAGATGCCTTCAAGCAAATATACGTCAAATCCTCACAATCGGATCTTAAAATCATTCAAAGTCCGGTAGGTCTGCCGGGGCGGGCTTTTCAGGGCGAATTTTTACAACGTGTACTCGACGGCCACGAAGTGCCGAAATCTTGTCCGCACCATTGCATCAGAACCTGTGATTTTACAAAAAGTCCCTATTGTATCATGAAAGCATTGTACAATGCTTCGAAAGGAAAAATGGACAGAGGGTATGCCTTTGCGGGAGCCAATGCATTTCTGGCCGAAAAAATAAGCAGCGTAAAAGAGGTGATTTCAAACCTGAAAAGTGAGTTTGAAGCTGCGCATCAAAGATTTGGAGAAAACAAAAAAGCAGCGAAAGGTGTTATTTAGAATTATTTATTCTAAGATTTATTCCTGATTTACTGACTTTATTATTAACAAAAAAACAAAAACTGTAGAAATACAGTTATACATACAATGACATTTAAAGAATTAAATATTGCAGAACCAATATTAAAGGCTCTGCTGGATAAGAATTATGAAATACCCACTCCCATTCAGGTTCAGGCTATTCCTGTAGCCCTCGGTGGTAAAGATATACTGGGTATAGCGCAAACGGGTACAGGTAAAACTGCCGCTTTTGCCATTCCGATTATACAGAATTTGATTACAGTAAGCAACAACCGGAAACGGGGTATCAAAGCGTTGATACTCACTCCTACCCGGGAGCTGGCCATACAAATAGACGAGTGTTTCACCGAATATAACAAATTTACAGGATTGAGAAATACCGTTATTTTTGGAGGTGTCAATCAACGGTCGCAGGTAGATGAATTGAAACGAGGAACCGACATCCTGACAGCTACGCCCGGAAGACTGCTTGATCTTATTGCACAAAAATACATTCAGTTCGACAGTTTGCAGCACTTTGTGCTCGACGAAGCCGACCGCATGCTCGACATGGGTTTTATTCACGATATCAAACGGCTGATACCGATGCTTCCGAAAAAGAGGCAAACGCTGTTTTTCTCGGCTACAATGCCTTCTGCCATAGCCACGCTGTCTAAATCGATACTCCTCAACCCTGTACGGGTGGAAGTAACGCCTGAGTCGCCGGCTGCCGAAACTGTAGAGCAACACCTGTATATAGTAGAAAAACCGCAAAAAAGCGAATTGCTGATCAATCTGCTGAACCAGAAAAGGAATAAATCGGTGCTGGTTTTTTCGCGAACCAAACATGGAGCTGACAAGATAGCCCGCACATTGAACAAACAGGGTATATTCTGTGAAGCCATTCACGGCAATAAAACCCAGAATGCCAGGCAGCGCGCTCTGACCAACTTCAAGTCGGGAAAAACGCATGTGATCATAGCTACAGATATTGCAGCCAGAGGAATTGATATCAACAACCTGGAATATGTAATCAACTACGACATGCCCGATGTGGCCGAAACCTATATTCACCGCATAGGACGCACAGGCCGTGCCGGACAGAACGGAACAGCGCTGACTTTTTGCTCGGCCGACGAAAAAGGGATGATACGGGACATACAAAAACTAACCGGAAAAAAGTTGAACGAACTCTCGATACCTGCTTAACAAGAGAAAAAATAGTGTGATATGAACAAAAAAGAATTAGAAAAGAAGAAACAAAGTAAAAAACAGGAAAAACAAAAGCGCAAGGATATTCGGAAATCAACAAGCGGCAGCAAGTCTTTTGAAGACATGATAGCTTATGTGGATGAAAACGGAATGATTGCAGATACGCCTCCCGATCCTACCCGAAAAAAAGAGAAAATCGAGGCAGAAAGTATAGCCATTTCAACACCAAAGAAAGAAGATATTGAATACACACCGCTCAATGGCAGGGTAGAATACTTCAACACAGAAAAAGGGTATGGCTTTATCAAAGATGCAAGCTCGTCCGAAAAATATTTTTTTCATATCAACAATGCTCCTGCTTCTATTGCCGAAGGCAATCTGGTTACTTTCGACCTCGAACGGGGAAAAATAGGTATGAACGCCATGAATATAACTATTGTAAAATAATACAATACTAAAATAAAGAATTAACTTTTTAATAAACAATTTTTAATAAAACAACAATGAACATTTATGTATCAAATTTAAGCTACAACACATCATCTGATAGCTTACAGGAATTATTCGCAGGTTTTGGAGAAGTTACAGCTGCTAACATTATCACAGACAGAGAAACCGGCAGATCAAGAGGTTTTGGATTTGTAGATATGCCTAGCGACGCTGAAGGTCAAAAAGCAATCGACGAACTGAACGCAACAGATTTCGAAGGTAAAACAATCAATGTAAACGTAGCACGTCCGAAAACTGACAGAAGCAGCGGTGGTGGTTACAACAGCAATCGCGGCGGTAACAGCGGCGGTGGATTCAACAAGAGAAGATATTAATCCGATACTGACAGAATAATCGTATAGTATTAAAACCGCCTTTTTTTAGGGCGGTTTTTTTTATTTTGGACTTACAGAAGGAAGCATCCATCGGATTATCTGTGAAAATGCAATAAATTGAAGTAAAATATTTTGTAACATTATTGTAATATTTTGCATTCTGTACCGAACTTTTTTTTTAGTTGGTTTGTTATATACATGAATTGACTGAAGTAGTGTCTAATGTTTCAATTTAATTAATTTTTTTACTAATCAATATTATTAATCAAATTACTTAATTCAGACTGATACAATTAAATTTACAGGTTACTTTAAATTCAAAAGTACATTCGTCATGTGACAGACAACTTCAGAATACAATGAACGAAAGGCTTAAATCTCCGGATCTAAGCCTTTTTGTTTTACAGTACAAGTTCAATGTTTTTTCAGAGAGAAAACAAATGTAAGTCCTCCACCCGGGGTTTTTTTGGCAGTAATAGTGCCTTTGAGGTAGATTACGGCATTCTTTACAATGGCAAGTCCCAGCCCTGTGCCGCCCATTTTTCGGCTCCGTCCTTTGTCCACGCGGTAAAAACGTTCGAAAAGTCGGTTCAGATGTTCTTCGGAAACACCCACCCCGTTGTCGGAGAATGTGAAATAGTAAAATCGTTCGTCCTCACGGTAGCAATTGATTTCCACCTTCAGATTTTCGCCGGCATACGACAGCGCGTTGTCCATCAGATTTCTGAAAATAGAATAGACCAGCGATGAATTGCCGAGAATTAGCACATTTTTATCCACATTGGTCACCACTGTAAACCGTTTTTCCTCAATTTCCAGATGCAAATCATTGAGAACTTCCTGCAGGATAAAATAGATATTGCACTCTTCCTTTTCGTAGATTTTTTGCTTTTCGTCCAGCTTGTTCAGTATTGAAATATCCTGCAGCAAGGCCGTGAGCCGCTGCGACTGCTGAAAGGAACGCTCGATGAAGAATTTCTGCCTTTCGGGCTCCATGCCGGGATTTTCGAGTATACTTTCCATGTAGCCCATAATTGTGCTTACCGGTGTTTTGAGCTCGTGCGAAATGTTTTGGGTCAGCTGTCGTTTCAGTTCGTTTTCATGTTCCTGGGCAGTAACATCACTGATAGAAATTTCAAATGTTTCGTCCTGAAAAACAATACATTGCACAAAGAAATACCGACTGTCTTTTTCGATAGTCATTCGTTTTCTTCGCATCTGCTTTCCCTTCAGGTTGTCGTCGATAAACTGGTTGATTTCGGCAAACTCAGCCAGATTAAAAATCTCATGTGAAGTAGCTTCACTCTTGTCGGTAAGGAAGCTGGCGTATTGAATAAATGTAGTATTAGTAAGTATTTCTTTCTTTTCGGAAGAAAATATTCCGAGTCCCTCCTGCGAAATGTAAAGATGGTTGATCAGTTTTTCGCGTTCATTGTTTACAGCGTTTTTAGTTTTGGCCAGCTGACGGTACAGCATCACCATATTACTGCTTATTTCTCCCAATTCGTCTTTCGGAAATTCCACATCCACATCCAGCTCCTCCCCGTTTTTGGCACGTTCGGTGAAAATGCGCATGCGGTCGATGGTCTTGGTGAAATTTTTGGTAATAAAATAAAGCGCCACCATAGCCAGCAGCAATATGACAACCATAAAATAAAAGAAGAACATATTGGTCATCAACAGCGATTTCAGCTCCAAATTGTAGGGCAATGCGCTTCTGATGTAAAAATTCGAAAATTTACCGGCGTAATAGTAGTATTCTTTTCCGGTAGTGGCAGAGCGGCGAAGGGCTTTTCCCCTGCCCGACTGTGCAGCCAACAAGAATTCGGGACGATTTCTGTGATTTTCAAGTTTTTCGGTTTCTTTCACTGACGAATCGTACAACACAGATCCCGACATATCTACTACAGTTACACGCAGCGATTTGTCGGGGAAAAGTCTGACTATCTGGTCGAGATTTTGCCAGGTATAGTTTTTTTCTTCAATGTAATTATGAATTATGAGATTGTAGGTATCCAGCAGTTTGTCGAGTTCGTCGGCACGCGAACTCCTTTCGCGCTGATACTGCACGAAGGTTATTGTGGCAAACAGAATGAAAATCATCCCGAAGAAATACAGAAAAAGTTTTTGGTACAAACGCATGGATTAGTGTGGAATTTGGATTTTAAAGAAAACTTTTTTTCTTAAATCGATTGACTTCGGGCACTCTCCTTAAAAATGAAAGAAAAATTACTCTTCGAAGCAGTAGCCGTAGCCCAACCGGGTAATGATTTGCTTGCCGTAAACTCCTATTTTCTTACGCAAGCGTGTGATATTCACGTCGATAGTCCTATCAAGCACCACAACTTCATCCGACCACACTCTGTATAAAATTTCTTCGCGGGTAAAAACGCGGTTTTTGTTTTCCAGAAAAAGTTTCAGTATTTCAAATTCCTTTTTGGTAAATGAGATTACCTCACCGCCTAGCGTCACTTTTTTGTTATTCAGGTTCATCACCAGTTTTTCGTGCCTGAGTTCTGTTATTTCAGCCTGTTCCTGGGTGGATTCCACCCGCCGGAGCACTGCTTTGACGCGTGCGAGAACCTCGCGGATAGAAAACGGTTTGGAAATATAATCATCGGCACCAATGTTGAATCCGGTCAGACGATCGTTTTCGGTATCCTTAGCTGTGAGAAAAATGACCGGAATGGAGGCGGTTCTCGGATTTTCGTTCAGCAGTCGGGCCATTTTGAAACCCGACATTTCGCCCATCATCACATCGAGCAACAGTAAATTGTACTGCGTAATGTCTTTTGTGAGGGCTTCTTCGGCTGAGTAAGCCACATCTGCAACATAGCCTTCGGTTTCCAGATTGAACTGAAGTATTTCACACAGATCTTCTTCGTCGTCGACTACTAAAATTTTGTAAGGACTCATGCTGATTGAATTGAATTGAATTGTTTATTGATTGAAATAAATATTTCATTGCAAAGTAACCTTATTTATATTTCGATGACATGTAATATGTATGACAAATGTATGACAAAAAGTCCGGAATTTGATTATCCCGATGAAAGGATATTAATAAAAAACTCTGCTAAAAAAATGAAGTTTTTAGCAGAGCTGTTTATTTGTTGCGAAATACTACTCCAATCGAAGGGCGAAAGTCATTATCCGCTTTTTTTTACCTGGTATTATTGAAAACCGAATGCTGCTTTTTGTTGCCAGCTATCCGTATTTCAGCGCTATTCCGCCACCAGGGTTATTTTTCCGCTTTTCACCCCTTTGGCAGTTGCTTCGAGTGTAATGGTTCCCCCTTTTTCCGTACTTTGAACCAATGCGGTCAGTTGTCCGCTGAAGAGTTTCATTTTCGGTATCTGAAAACTTTCCAGACTCGCCGGATTTCCATTGGCTGCGGCTTTGAATGTGCCTGCACCAACTACTCTGAAGCTGATTTCACGTTCTTCGGCCGGACAGAAATTGCCTTCTTTATCCACTATTTTCACATTCACGAATGAAATGTCGCGTCCGTCGGCTTTGATATTGCTACGGTCGGCTTCCAGCACAATACGGTGTGGTTTTCCGGCAGTTTTCATTTCTTTTTCTGCTACGGCTTTTCCGTTTTCGTCGTATGCCACCACTTTCACGGTTCCGGGTTCGTATTTCGTATCCATCCACATTAGCCGGTAGCGTTTCTGGCGGTCAAAATTTTTACGGGCTTCTTCCGTATCGCTGCCGTCGCGTTTCACCGATAAGTCTTTGGTGCGTTTTCCCTGACTTACTCCGTTGATAAAGAGTTCGGCCGACGGATAATTGGTATAAACAAATACCGGAGTTACTTCTCCTTCGCGTCCTTTCCAGTTCCAGTGCGGTAGTAGGTGCAGTGTTTCTACGTTTTTATTCCAATGACTGCGGTAGAGGTAGAAGCGATCCTTTGGAATACCGGCTAAGTCAACAATACCAAACAGGGAACTATGGCTTGGCCAGTTGGTGTAGTAAGGAGTGGGTTCGCCCAGATAATCAAAACCTGTCCAGACAAATTCGCCAATGGCATAGGGCAAATCTTCGTGTTGAATAAAGTCATCTTCGGGCAGGTTGGACCAGCTGCAATGTTCCACATCGTAGGATGAAGACTGATGATCGTCGTACTGAGCCATGGATTTCCGTACCACAGGAAATTTATACACCCCTCGTGAACTTACCGTGGAGGCTGTTTCGCTTCCGAGAATGATCTGCTGAGGTAATTTTTTGTAATTCTCATGATATAAATGCGGGCGATAATTGAATCCGGCCACATCGAGTAAAGCAGCGAAATTATTGCCGGTCACAGCATTCGGATTGTCCATTCCGTTGGTCACGGGGCGTGTAGGATCTTCGCGGTGGCAAATATCCTGCAGAAAACGGTTGCGTTTCGGCCCCATATCTCCGTTTCCCTGTTCCGGAACTTCGTTTCCAATACACCACATCACAACGGATGGATTATTCCGGTAATGATGCAGCATGTTGACCATGTCCTTTTCAGCCCATTCGTTCCAGAAAAGGTTGTACCCATTCCCAACTTTAGGTGTTTTCCATTCGTCGAATGTTTCCACCATGAGCATCATTCCCATTTCGTCGCATGCACGCACCAGTTCAGGTGCAGGCATATTGTGCGAAGTACGGATGGCATTTACGCCCATATCTTTCATTATGCGCACCTGCCGGCGAATGGCAGCATCATTCACAGCAGCTCCGAGCGGGCCCAGATCGTGGTGATTGCACACTCCCTGAAAAACAGTTTTCTTTCCGTTCAGATAAAATCCATCGTTGGGCTTTATTTCGATGGTGCGAATACCAAAAGTAGTGGTGTATAAGTCTTTTACAGAAGTAGTACTTTTGCCATCTGTTATTTTTCCTTCAAGCAATTCGGAATGTACCGTGTATAAAACCGGATTATCAAGTTCCCAAAGTACCGGATTATCTACAATGAGCGTTTGATCTATCACATTACCATCGTATTTGGAAAGTTCTGATGCAGTTTCAGCGACCACTTTTCCGGAAGCATCTTTAATTTTGGTAACAAGCTGATATGATGCATTTTTGGATGTATTTTCAAGCGTTGTTTTCACATTCACTTTTGCAAAATCCTTATGAACAACAGGCGTAGTTACATACGTTCCCCAAACGGGAATATGCACTTCGTCGGTAATTACCACGTGTACATTGCGGTAAAGGCCTGCCCCGGGATACCAGCGCGATTGTTCTGTGCGGTTTTCGAGACGTACAGCCAGTGTATTCGGAGTATTATCCCTGTTCAGGAAATCGGTAATATCAAAATGGAAAGTATTGTATCCGTAGGGCCACTCTCCCACTTTCCGGCCATTGACGAATACCTGCGAATTGGCCATGGCGCCGTCGAAAATGACAGTTACCCGCTTTCCACCTTCGTAAGCCGGCAGATTTCCGGTGTTCCGATACCAGCCCACACCCACAAATGGCAGCCCGCCGGTGCGGCCTGCATGTTCCATGGCTTCTTTCTGTCCGTCCTGCGTGATGGCAATGTTTTGCTGGTCGTTGTGAATACTGAATGGACCGTAAATAGCCCAATCGTGAGGTACAGTTACGGTTTGCCATTTGCTGTCGTCGTAGTCCTGATTCTTTTGGGCAGGATCATCGGTACGGATGAATTTCCAGTCTTTCCCGAGCAAATACGCTGTGCGCGATTGTGCGGATAGATGCATTATAAGCAGTGCAGCAAGCACCGTAAATGCAAAAGTTCTTTTTGTCATAAATTATTGATTTTTTTGTAAGTATTATCTTTTTTGTAAGTCACAAATATAACCAAATGATTTGAATTTTTAAAATCCGAAAAAAACGTTTACTAACACATAAAAAAAATCGCTTCGGTGAAACCGAAACGATTGTATATAAAAATGGATCAGAGGTTACTCTAAATTTGTTTCATCTTTACATTCAGGATGTTGGCACTGCTGGCATCAATCTCTACAATTTGATCGGCGTATGAAATCATACTCACCGTTACTTTGATTTTTCCGTTTTTCACGTTGCTGATAGTAAAATTACCGTCGAGATCAGAATAGATTTTTTGTCCGTCGACTGTAACGACAGCTCCGGCCAATGTTTCATTTGTAGCATTATCGATGACCAGTCCATTAATAACAATTGTCTGTTGAACACTTGTTTCGGTATTGGCCTTTGTTGTTTTTTCTGAATTTACCTTGTTGGCAGCGTTCAGACTGATGATAGCCAAAGAGAAAAAGGCGAGGATAAGCAGTTTTTTCATAATTGATGTACTTTTTCTGTTTTTTTACGTTACAAAATTAGACGAAACGTATTACAAAAAAATGACAATTCTTATACGATTAAGTGAAAAACATGTTACAAATCCCTACATGACAACGCCGTTGGCATACATCCAGATAACGTAGCGCACAAATTTGCCCAGCAACATGGCAATAGCCACCACCCACCAGCGCCCGCGGAAAAACCCGGCCGCTACGGCTATCACATCACCCACAAACGGGACGAATGAAAAAAACACAAACCAATCGCCAAAACGGCTGAATTTATCAACAAATTTTTCGATTTTTTCTTTTTTGATATGCAGAAATTTTTCCACCCACTCTATTTTCCCGAGCCGTCCGATGTAGAAACTCGTCATGCCGCCCAGCCAGTTACCTGCAGTGGCCACCAGCACACACGTCCAGGCATGAAGACCTCCGAAAACCATGGCCGAAAAGACCACTTCGGAACTGAAAGGAACTACCGTAGCAGCCAGAAAAGAGGCTACAAAAAGTCCGAAATATCCCCACTCTGCAAATTCAATCATATTAGTTTCAAATTAAAATAAGATAAAAAGCAACCAAAAGACTAAAAGCAACAAGAGAAATAAACACAATGGAATTGAAAATGCTTCGGATGAGTGTGAAAGTGTACGCCGTAAGAATAGCATAAAGGATAGCTATGAGAGGTAAGTAAGAGACATAGTTGGAAAACCGGAAAACGAATAGCATCAACACACCAACAATCAACAATTTCAGAAAATTCAGCTCATTTCGGGCTTGGATACTATCCTGACGGGATTTGGCCACCATCTGAACAATGGAAAAAACGAATATGAGAATCATAATTGCCACATAAACAATGGCCGGAATATTTTCATAGTGAAAAATAGAGTACCGATAGAAAAATGCCGGAATGTCGGAAACAAATCCTTTCTGATTGAAAATGAAAATAATAACACTTAAATATAGAATCCAGGGTGTGATAAAACCGAAAATTGACGCTAAAATCACTTTCAGGGAAAAGCATTTCAGGAAAAAGTACCCAATCCAAAAAAGTACAATCAGGTAGGTGTAGTCAGGGACCAGAAAGGTGCTGAGTCCGAGCAGAAAAAACGACAAAAAAGCATGTTCTACTCCACGCGCCATTTTGTACATGTCCAGGCTGAGAAAAATAGCCAGCAACACAAAAAATGCAGCCAGATTAGCCACGTAATTGCCATGAATAGGCAGCCAGCACACCGAAACCAACAAATAAATGAACGTTGGCATAAAAGTCCGTGTACGGATAAACGAGAATTTGTTGTTCATCTGAGCTATAACCATCGAATTGAGCACAACGATAGCATAACTAACTATCTGAGCCACAAGCGACTGCGAGGGTAGAAAACTCTCCCCAAGACTTCCAATCTCACCGGGCATGGGAAATGGATATTTGTAGACAGCAAAGAATGACATCCAGACAGCAAAACTGACCACGTAAGTGAACACCGTGACGGGCAGCGTGGGAACAATCAGTTTTTGGAGATCATGTTTCATTTATCGTATTTCATTTACTTTTACCTCAGAAAACACAAAATTACACATTTTCGTTGAAGTAAAACCAATAACCGACAATAAAAAACGAAACCTGCCGATTGACAGATTGTTAGCAAACCGGAAGAGACGTTGCATGCAACGTCTCTTCCGGTTTTTTCACTCCAATCTAACTTTTGTATCAGAGCGTTTGAAAATCTACTTCAGTCCTCGTTTTATCAGCAACGCATCCGGATTGGGATCGGCACCGCGGAATGTGCGGTAAAGTTTCATCGGTTCTTCCGAATCCCCTTTTTCGAGAATATTTTTGCGGAAAGCAGTTGCAACAGTTTTGTTGTAAATATCTCCCGTTTCTTTAAATGCCTGATATGCATCGGCGTCGAGCACAGCTGCCCAGGTGTAGCTGTAATATCCGGCCGAGTATCCTCCTTCGAAAATATGCTTGAAAATAGGACTGCGATAACGAACAATAATTTCAGGTATCATACCCATTTTGTCCATGCTGGCTTTTTCGAATGCAATCACATCAATATCCGAAGTGTCTTTTTTCACATGATAATCCATATCCAGAATGGAAGCCGACAATAATTCGGTATTCACAAATCCCTGATTGAATGTGCCTGCTTTCTGGATTTTGTCCATCAGTTCCTGCGGCATCACTTCGCCTGTTTTGTAGTGCAGAGCATAGGTTTTCATTATTTCGGGCTCCCAGCACCAGTTTTCCATGATTTGTGAGGGCAATTCCACAAAGTCGCGTGCCACATTGGTACCTGAAAGACTCGGATAGGTAGAATTTGCCAGTAATCCGTGCAGCGCATGACCAAATTCGTGAAACAGCGTTTCAACTTCGTCCATGGTCAGCAATGACGGTTTGTCGGCAGTCGGTTTGGTAAAATTACCAACATTCACTATTATCGGACGCTGGTTTACACTGTCTTTGATATACTGTTCTTTGAAATTGCTCATCCAGGCACCCACATTCTTGCCTGCCCGCGGAAAATAATCGGTGTAAAGAATTCCGATCAACGATCCATCGGCATCTGTTACTTTGAAAACTTCGACATCCTTATTATACACAGGCATTCCTTCCAGTTTTTCGTACTGCAGACCGAATAGTTTGGTGGTCAAATCAAACACACCCTTGCGCACGTTTTCGAGCTTGAAATAAGGTTTCAACTCCTCTTCGTCCAGGTCAAATTTGGCTTTGCGTAGTTTTTCGGTATAAAACCACCAGTCCCACGGTTCCAGTTTCTCCCCTTTTCCTTCGGCATCCATCAGTTTCTGCAGTTCGGCTGCTTCCACTTTGGCTTTAGCCACAGCAGGAGTCCATACTTTATTCAGAAAACTGTAAACAGTTTCCGGAGTTTTGGCCATAGTATTGTCCAGAATAAAGGCTGCAGGACTTTCAAAACCAAGCAGATTGGCTTTTTTCACCCTGAGTTTCATTATTTTGCCGATGTTGGCTTTATTGTCGAACTCATTATCGTTGTTGCAACGATTGGTATAAGCCATCAGCAACTGTTTTCGCAATTCGCGGTTTTCGCTGTATTGAAGCACAGGAATAAAACTTGATTTCTGCGTGGTAAACAGCCATTGACCTTCTTTACCGGCTTCTTTGGCCGATTCTGCTGCAGCCTGAACGATTCCTTCAGGAAGTCCTTTCAGTTCATCTTTGCTGGTTACAAACTTTTGAAACGAATTGGTTTCTGCCAGAATATTTTGTCCGAAAGTTAGCTCCAGTGTGCTCAGTTCTTTGTTGATTTCGCGCAACTGAGCTTTTTGCTCTTCGTTCAGAGCAGCACCACTGCGGATAAACCGTTTGTAAATTTTTTCCAGTACACGGTCCTGTTCGGGAGTTAATCCGAGTGTGGCTTTCATGTCAACTATTGCTTTTACACGCTGAAAAAGTTTGTCATTCAGATAGATATTGTCATTATGCTCGGTGAGTTTGGGAGTTACCTCCTGAGCTATTGCATTCAATTCATCATTCGTATCAGCTGATTGTAAATTGAAAAAAACAGAAGAAACTTTGCTCAACAACTGGCCGCTGTATTCCATTGCATCAATAGTATTGGCAAAAGTTGGTGCTTCGGGATTTGCTGCAATTGAATCAATTTCGGCCTGATGTTGTTTCATGCCTTCTTCGAAAGCAGGCATGTAATGCACTGTTTTGATTTTTTCAAATGGGGGAGCCTGGTACTCATTTTCGTAAGCCTGGAAGAAGGGATTGTCCGATTTATCGGATTTACCGTTACAGGCTGCTACAATAGTTGCAATCATCATAATTAAAAATAGTTTTTTCATACCTTAAATTTTTTACAGTATTATTTTTTTCGAATTAATTTTACAAAATTATTCATTTTATTTAATTATTAACGTAATTCAAAGCAAATTGTTGACCATCTCTTTATCTTTTTTGAGCTGGGCTATCAATTCATCCACTCCATTGAATTTCAGTTCGTCCCGAATGCGAAACATGCACTCTATTTTCACTTTCTGATCGTATATATCGGCTTCAAATTCGATAATATGCACTTCCATGCTCAGGGCATTATCAGCAGAAAAAGTGGGTCGGTAACCAATGTTCATCATTCCTTTATATTGTTTACCTTTTACATATGCGTAAACGGCATAAACGCCTGTTGCAGGTATGATTTTTTCTTTGTTTTCGAACCCGATATTGGCAGTAGGAAATCCTATTTTCCGCCCGTTTTTATATCCTCCGGTCACCATGCCCGTAAACACGTATGGATAAGTCAACAGGGTGTTGGCCAGCAATATATCGCCGACTGAAAGTGCTTTTCGGATCTGTGAACTGCTGAAATGTTCACCTCCGTCCAATACGAATTGTTCGGCGCGGATTACATTCATACCGAGCACTTTTCCGTAGTTGAAGTACTCTTCAAATCCTTCTTCCCTGTTGTGGCCGAAGCGATGATCGTGTCCCACGAAAAGTGTTTTAACATGCAAATGTTCATACAGAATGGTTTTGATAAACTCCTGAGCAGTCAGTTGCGACAATTCTTTTGTAAAATCGAGCACCACACAAGCATCCACGCCGGTTGTTTTCATCAGTTCCAGCTTTTCATCAAGCGTGGTGAGCAATCGGGGCTGGAAATCGCTTTTGAGAATTTTGCGCGGATGTTCGTTGAATGTGACAACCACGGCAATGCTTTGCTTAAGACGTGCTTCGGTCTGTACCTCATTCAGCAGAAAGCGGTGTCCGCCATGCACACCGTCGAAAAATCCTACTGTAGCCACACATTTGTCCCAGGGGACAGCGTCATAATTTTTGTAAATAAACATAATTAGATAGAACAGGAAACAAGAATTAAAGGACAAAGATTAAGTTCAAAAAAGGATTATTTCAATTGATTTAGAAAATCCCACTCATTTACTGAAGTATAAGGTTTGATGAACTGCACATTAAATCCGAGCTTTTCAGCTGCCTGGATATTGTGAATTCCATCATCCAAAAACAGACACTCTTCAGCTTTCAATCCGGCATCCTGCAGCAACGCCAGAAAGATTTCGGGTGAAGGTTTTGCTAGTCTCATCATGTAGGATAAGTAGCATTTATCAAAATAATCGTCTACCTGACGACCGCCAACAGTAAACATTTCCAGAGAAAATCTGAAAGATAAATTATTGGTGTTGCTAAGCATCAAAACCTTGTATTTTTTTCTTAATTCCATCAGCAAATCCAGCTTTTCGGCCGGAATACCCACCAATAATGATGTCCAGGCATAATCAATCTGATCATCGGTCACTTCCGAAACAGCATATTTTCTAATCTCAGTTCTGAATTGATCGTCGGATGTTAATCCCATCTCGTAGTCGAGTACAAATCCCTTTTGGAGCGTAGTACTCACCAGCTTTTCCATGTCATTAATTCCGATTTTCTCAAAATTACGAATACACTGATTCCAATCCAAATCAACTATTACACCTCCCAAATCGAATATTAGAGTCGTTATATCCTGATATTTTGTCATTTTATAAAATTTATGAAATATTATTTTTGGAGTTGTCCGAATTTTATTACTTTTGCACACGCTTTGCAAAGATAATACTTTTTTTTGTAAATGTAGGGCCCATAGCTCAGTTGGTTAGTAGCACCTGACTCATAATCAGGGGGTCACTGGTTCAAGCCCAGTTGGGCCCACAAATTAAAAATCAAGGTTTTACACATAATGTGTGAAACCTTTTTTTTATCTTTGCTGAACTATTGTTGAAACTATGCTGAAGAAAATGACAGGATGCTATATACTTTTTAGTAAAAAACTTCAAAAATTCTACGTTGGAGTTACTCAGAATGATTTGACTGAAAGAATTGTCAAACACAACAATCAATCTTACGGCAAACATCGTTTTACTGCCAAAGCAGATGATTGGGAATTGTTTTTATACATTCCAACTCATGAATATCTAAAAGCAACCAGGATAGAAAAAAAAATTAAATCAATGAAGTCCGCAAAATATATTAGAAATTTGAAATTGTATCCCGAATTACTGGCTCAGTTGGTTAGTAGCACCTGACTCTCCCGAAAGCTTTCGGGACAGGGGGTCACTGGTTCATCCCGATAGCTATCGGGACAGTTGGGCCCACAAATTAAAAATCAAGGTTTTACACATAATGTGTAAGACCTTTTTTTATCTTTGCTGAACTATTGTTGAAACTATGCTGAAGAAAATGACAGGATGCTATATACTTTTTAGTAAAAAACTTCAAAAATTCTACGTTGGAGTTACTCAGAATGATTTGACTGAAAGAA
>JAGPGR010000190.1 GCA_018055865.1 Paludibacteraceae bacterium
CCTGCTTAATTTCAGAGGCTGCGTGATTGTGGTAAGCCACGACCGCTATTTTATGGATAAAGTGGTGGATCATTTGTTGGTTTTTCGCGGTAATGCGGAGATTAAGGATTTCCCGGGAAATTATACGCAGTACAGGGAAGCCTCCTTAAATTCCTCCGAAGGACGAACTTCAAGACCTGCAAATGATAAAAATCTGCGAAAAAACAATTCCATTCCTGACGAAAACAAGGCAGAGGGAAAGCCCCGCAAAATGAGTTTCAAAGAAAAGCAGGAATTTGAAGCGCTGGAAAAAGAAATACCGCAACTGGAAGCTGAGCAAGCCGATATTGAGCGTCAACTTTCGTCGGGATTGCCGGATAATGAAACGATTATAAAATTATCCGCACGTTTTGCTGAACTGAAGGATATGATCGATGAAAAAACGATGCGATGGCTGGAATTAAGTGAGATATAATTGGAGAGTCAGTTATATTATTAATCCACAATGCATTGATAAATAAAAATTTCAACTTTCGCAAGTTCATATTATTCTATAAATCAGAAGAATGCGAATCAATAGTATCTGGTAGTCAGATAGATATACGTTTTTTCAGGAACAGGGGCTTCCGCCCCTTACACCCCGACTTACTTTTTGTCTTAAAACAAAAAGTAAGCAAAAAATTCAAGACTGCGCCCGCTTCACTCGAAAAATTGGCGTTCGATCGGCTAAATCGTCCAAACTCGCCTCAGTTGTTTCTAAAATCAGAAACATTTGTACAGGCTCAAACAAGGACGATTCTTAACGCCGCTCTCTCTGATTTTTCGGCTCACCGGACGAGGTCGCCCGTTAAGAAACCTCTCTGCAACTAGTCATTTATAACTTGCGAAAGTTAAATAAAAATTAAATGTAACACGATTTACTCTCCTTTAATGGTTAGGGGGATTTAAAAACGAAATTGGTAGTCACGCCTGACTACCAATCTTTGTTAACCTTAAATCTAATACTATGAAAAAATCATGATGCAAAATTACCGCAGATTTCAGTTATGCATCTGATTTTTCTCTGAAATTTTTGATTTTTGCATTTCAAACGTTTGCAAAAAAATACACAAAATCACGGGTTAAAATCCGGTGGATTTCAGGTTTAATCCCGCTTTTTCGTCGATTCCAACCATCAGATTCATATTCTGAACCGCCTGTCCCGAAGCACCTTTCAGCAAATTATCAATCATGGAAATGATTAATAGATTTTCTCCGTGTTTTTCCACATATATAATAGCTTTGTTGGTATTGACCACCTGCTTCATGTCCGGATTTTTATCGGCAACAAATGTAAATGCGGCATTTTTGTAAAATTCACTATACAACGCTTTGGCTTCACCCACACTCAACGGACATTTAGTATAAGTCGAGGCAAAAATACCGCGTGCAAAATTTCCCCGCACCGGAATAAAGTTTAGATTTTTGTCAAAACCCGGCTGCAATTGTCGCACCGATTGCCCGATTTCATCCAGATGCTGATGCCCGAATGCTTTGTAAACCGAGATATTATTGTTGCGCCAGCTGAAATGCGATGTCTCCGCAGGCTTCACTCCTGCACCCGTGGAACCGGTGATGGCATTGATGTGCACATCGTCGGTAAGCAAACCGGCAGCCGCCAGCGGTAGAATAGCCAGCTGAATTGCCGTGGCAAAACATCCCGGATTGGCTACATGAAAAGCCTTTTGGATAGCTTCTTTGTTGATTTCGGGCAATCCGTACACAAAGTCATGATCGGGTCGAGCTTGTCGGTAATCGGTGGATAAATCGATGATTTTCAGACCGGCAGGAACCGTATTTGCTTCCAGAAACCTGCGGCTGTCGCCATGTGCCGAACACAGAAAAAGCACATCGACACCATCAAGCGGCAGTTCGTTGGTGAAAACAAGTTCTGTTTCACCAAACAGTCCGCCATGAACAGCAGTAACGTCTTTTCCGGCATTACTCGTGCTGTTTACAAATGCAATTTCCACTGTGGGATGATTCACCAAAATACGGATTAACTCCCCGGCAGTATAACCTGCTCCTCCAATAATTCCTGCTTTTATCATATTAAATTGATTTTACCCCCTAACACCTGAAGGGGGATAAGATTCTATTTAGGGGGCTACATACTTAAGACCCACTATAGAGGCAATAAGTGTAAATATAAAGAACACACGCCAAAAATCTGCAGGTTCTTTAAAGATTAAAATTCCAATCAGTGCCGTTCCCACTGCTCCTATTCCCGTCCAGACAGCATAAGCGGTTCCCATGGGCAAAGATTTGGTGGCTATCATCAGGAAAATCATACTCAAAGCCAGACTTACCGCAAAACCTGCGTACCAAAGTGTTGCAACAGTTCCTGTGCTGTGTTTTGCAGCATTCAGGCACGTGGTAAAGCCCACCTCAAACAACCCACCGATTATCAAAAAAATCCAGGCCACTTTTTTATTTACATTTTTAAATTTTACATTCAAACATTCAAACAACATTACTACTCTATTCGTTCAAATATCTGTTTTTCAGCAGAATAATTGTACACTTCGCCTTTTTCGATGATGTAGTACCAACCCATTATGGTAAGTTCACCCTTTTCAAATTTATCTTTGATGTAAGGAAATGTAAGTAAATGATTCATCTGCTCTACCACGTTCAATTGCTCGGTGAGCAAATCACGCCGGCAGGCTTTCAACTTTTCTTTCAGAATTTTTTCTTTTACCTGCTGTTTTACAGGTGCTGCAAGTTCGAGCCATTTACGTGTCAAAGGCAATTGCTCCAGCAGTTTGTCGGAATACAAAGCCCTGCAGCCACCGCAGTTGGAATGTCCGCAAATGATGATATTCGTAACTTTCAACACATTTAGAGCATATTCAATAGCCGACGAAGTGGCCAAATACGTATCGTGATTTTCTTTGTAATACGGCACCAGATTGGCTATATTCCGGATAATAAACAGTTCGCCGGGCAACGATCCGGTAATCAGATTGGGCACTACGCGCGAGTCCGAACAACCGATAAAAAGCGTGTGCGGATGTTGGCTTTTCTCCAGGTTTTTGAATATTTCCCGGTGAACTTCAAAATCATTTTCACGAAATTCTTTTACTCCGTGAAATAATCTGGATGTATCGCTTCCTTTTTCGCCGGACATTTTATTTTAAAATTAAAAAAAAACAAACCAAATAATTACAGACCAGATGATTAACAGCAGGTATGTTTTCCAGTAATAACTCACTTTACGCGATTTATGACTGATTAAATACATCAACAGTACCACAACAAACACTCCACCAGCCAATTCAAAACCATGAAGGATCAGTTCGGGAATTCTCCTTTTGCCTCTGCGGGCAGCCACTTTGTCGTATGTAAATAACGTGGCTGTTACCACATTTATAATCACCAGATATACGTACAAGGCATTCATCGTCTTATTCTTCCAACAAATCAGGACGTAAAAGTCTGGTGCGCTCTACCGACTGCTGATGAAGCCATTCCTCAATTTTGGCCTGGTGCCCCGAAAGTAGAATCTCAGGTACATTCCAACCCTTATATTCAGCCGGACGGGTATAAACCGGGGGTGCCAGCAGATTATCCTGAAAGCTGTCAGAAAGTGCCGATGTTTCGTCGCCTATTGCACCGGGAATGAGCCTTACAATAGCGTCGGCCATCATAGCGGCGGGCAATTCGCCTCCGGTGAGCACAAAATCTCCCACACTAATTTCGCGGGTAATCAGGTGCTCCCTAATCCGATGATCAATGCCTTTGTAATGTCCGCAAAGTATCATCAGATTTTCGACCATCGAATAACGGTTGGCCAGCTTCTGACTGAATTTTTCACCATCGGGTGATGTATAAATAATCTCATCGTAAGCCCGTTCGGCTTTTAATTTTGAAATAACATTATCTACCGGTTCGATTTGCAACACCATGCCCGCACCAAAACCGAATGCATAATCATCCACACGCCGGTGTTTATCATCGGTATAATCACGAAGATTATGAACGAAAATATCCACCAGTCCTTTCTCCTGAGCTCTTTTAAGAATGGAAAAATTCAACGGGCTATCCAGCAATTCGGGTACCGCAGAAATGATATCAATACGCATAAAAAAATGTTTTGGTGCAAAATTACGAAAAAAGATTCAAGAAAGAATAAGAAGACAGATTAAGGAACCAAGAATTGGGGATAAAAACAACTGACCAATGGAGATTTTGAAAGACAAAACCGCATGAACTTCTGATTGTTTTGAATATCAAAACAGAACTTTTTTGTATATTTGCATTTATTATTATTTTTACCTAAGAATATAAAAATACAATGTTGCTTAATATTTTTACCGATGTATATTTCACAAGTCCTCAGTGGAGCGACTACGTTCTGCTGATTTTAGCTTTGTTTTTTCTATCATTTTCCGCTTTTTTCAGTTCTTCGGAGGTCGCCTATTTCACGCTGAAACCCAAAGACCTGACTGATATGCACGAAAGCGAGGACAAAGCAGAAAAAGCCACCATCAGACTGCTCAATGCACCTCAAAAGCTGCTGGCAACCATTATGATAGGAAATAGTGTTGCCAACATTGCCTTTGTCATACTTT
>JAGPGR010000191.1 GCA_018055865.1 Paludibacteraceae bacterium
ATCATACAGTTATGCGCGAAAAGCTAGAGATGTTAGAGAACAGAATAAAAGATGAATTCGGAGAAAGTTACTTCAACGCAGGTCAGCAGCATCGGTTTGTGGATTCTGCGCCTGTATTGGAGCGGCAATGGGCAGTAAGAGCCGGCTTGGGTTGGATAGGTAAGAATAAAATGTTGATTAATCCCGTGTTAGGATCCTTTTGTTTTATTGGCGTAATACTGATAAATAAAGAATTGGAGTATGATAAGCCTATAAAAGATCATTGCGGAACCTGCAGAAAGTGTTTGGATGCTTGTCCGACAGGTGCTTTGACCGAAAACGCAGGATTAGATGCCCGAAAATGCATTTCATATCAAACCATTGAAAAGAAAGATGAAATTGCGAAGGAAATTCAATCCAAACTTTCAGGCTATGCATACGGATGTGATATATGCAACGATGTTTGTCCCTGGAACAGGACCCGGGCAAAAGCCAACTCTCACAAAGAGTTTGAACCATTGAATGAGATAATAGGCTGGAATATAGATGAATGGGATAATTTAACTCAAAAGGAATTTAAGCTAATATTTAAAAATTCTGCCATTCAACGAGCTGGTTATATGAAATTGAAACAAAACATCGAATTGTTGAAAAGAAACTGATTATGCTAAAACCCAAATCCGGAAACGTAAATATTTACTGGCAAATGTTTACAAGTTTTGTTCGCATAGGTTCTTTTACCATTGGCGGAGGTTATGCCATGATTCCGCTGATACAGAAGGAAGTGGTGGAGAGCAAAAAGTGGATGGATGCCCGTGAATTTATTGATATGCTGGCCATGGCTCAGTCGGCGCCCGGAGTCATAGCCATTAATACTGCAATATTTATCGGATATAAGATGAAAGGCATTAAAGGAAGCCTCGTAACTACGCTTGGCAGTGCTTTACCGTCGTTTTTGATTATTCTGGCGGTAGCCATGGTTTTCACCAATTTCAGGGACAACCTTGTGGTAGAACGAATTTTCAAAGGCATACGTCCGGCAGTGGTGGCGCTCATAGCTGCTCCGCTTTACAAAATGGCCAAGTCGGCAGGCGTTACCTGGAAGACTATTTTTATACCCATTGTTGCAGTATTATTGATTTGGCTGGCAGGTATTTCGCCTATTTGGGTGGTCATATCGGCTATTGCCGGTGGTATACTTTATGGAATGTTAAAAGCCCGGCGTTTGTCAAAATCAATCTGATGGAAACCGAAATCTACATACAACTTTTTTTATCGTTTTTCAAAATCGGTTTGTTCGGTTTTGGGGGAGGTTACGCCATTATTTCGCTCATTCAGCACGAAATTGAAATTCACGGGTGGATGACTCAGAGCGAATTTACAGATATAATCGCTATTTCACAAATGACGCCCGGACCTATCGGTATCAACAGTGCAACGTACGTAGGTTACACCGCTTCAGGCTCTGTTTTGGGATCGGTCATAGCCACTGTTGCCATAGTATTGCCTTCATTCATCATAATGCTTACATTGGTTAAGTTTTTCTTTGCTCTGAAAGGAAATAAATACATGGAATGGGCGTTTCTCGGACTTCGCCCGGCGGTAATCGGACTCATAGCCGCAGCTGCAGTTTTATTGATGAATTCGGAGAATTTTATTGATTATAAGAGCATTATCATCTTTTCGCTTGTCTTTTTGTTTTCATTCAAAAGCAGAATTCATCCGATTTTTCTGATTCTGATGGCCGGTTTAGCCGGCTTTGTGCTTTACTGATTTTCAAACTTAAATATCATGAGAAAACCAAATTTGCTGCTGTTGGTCTTAGCAGTTGCAATCTTTTCAGGTTGCAGTAATTCAAGTTTTACGAAAAACGCAGATGGAGTTGAGATTTCCATCCAATCCGAAGTTTCGGACAGTGCTCAAACGATTCGTTTACAGGTAATAAACGAAAAAATAATCCGTGTTTCGGCTACACCCGAAAAGAAATTTTCGCGGGAAAAAAGTTTGATTATTGTTCCACAGGATAAAATGATTTCCAAATTCTCTGTTGAAGAAAAGGATGAATTCATTGTCTTATCCACAGATTCACTGCAGGTTACAGTTCGGAAGGAAAACGGTGAGATTACTTTCATGAACCGAAAAGGTGAAATTTTACTACAGGAGAACACAGGTGGCGGAAAATCATTCTCACCCATCGAAGTGGAAGGAACAAAAGGGTACACGGTGCGTCAGGTGTTTGAATCGCCTGAAGATGAGGCTTTTTACGGCTTAGGTCAGCACCAGTCGGACGAATTTAACTACAAGGGAAAAAACGAATCTCTCTTTCAGTATAACACCAAAGTTTCTGTACCATTCGTCATTTCCAGCAAAAAATACGGAATTCTCTGGGATAATTATTCTCTTTCCAAATTTGGTGACAGCCGCGATTATGCCGAACTTAATCAATTCAAGCTTTATGATGCCGAAGGAAAAGAAGGTGGTTTAACTGCTGTATATACATCAGAGGATGCTTCCAGTACACCTTTAACTCGTATTGAACCTGTATTGAATTATGAAAATCTTACCTTGATAAAAAACTTCCCGCAAGGGTTTGATTTGAATAATTCAAGAATATCATGGCAGGGAGAAATTGAATCTGTCGAAAGTGGTTTGTATCATTTTTTCCTTCACTACGCCGGATATGTGAAAATTTATTTCAATAACGAACTTGTAGTGAAAGAACGCTGGAGAACTGCCTGGAACCCAAACGATTTCAAATTCACCTATCAGATGGAAGCAGGCAGGCGAATTCCCATTCGGGTAGAGTGGGAGCCTGATGGCGGCGTTTCTTACCTGGCATTAAAAGCCCTTAGTCCGCTGCCTGAAGCCGAACAAAACAAACTTGCACTCTGGAGTGAAATGGCCAATGAAATTGATTATTATTTCGTTTACGGAAAAAACATGGACGAAGTAATAAGCGGATACAGAACCCTGACCGGAAAATCACAGATAATGCCAAAATGGGCGATGGGTTTCTGGCAAAGCCGCGAGCGTTACAAAACACAATTTGAGCTCGTTAATACATTGAAAGAATTCAGAAACCGGAAAATAGGCATCGATAATATCGTTCAGGACTGGTTTTACTGGCCCGAAACAGAATGGGGAAGTCACAAATTTGATCCCGACCGATTCCCGAATCCAAAAGAAATGGTAGACACCGTTCACCAACTGAATGCCAAAATCATGATTTCGGTATGGCCCAAATTTTATGCAACGACCGAACATTTCCGTCAATTCGACAGCCAAGGCTGGATGTACCGTCAAGCCGTAAAAGACAGCATTCGCGATTGGGTTGGACCGGGTTACGTAGGCTCTTTTTACGATGCGTATGCCGAAGGTGCACGCAAACTTTTCTGGAAACAAATGGAGGAAAATCTTTATCCCAAAGGTTTTGATGCCTGGTGGATGGACGCTTCGGAGCCAAACGTGCAGGACAATACAGATATAGATTACCGCAAAAAGTTGTGCGGCCCAACAGCTCTTGGACCTTCTGCGAAATACTTCAATGCCTATGCATTGGTAAACGCACAATCCATTTACGAAGGTCAACGCGGAGTTGATCCGAATAAACGCGTTTTCCTGCTTACCCGTTCCGGATTTGCCGGATTACAACGCTATTCCACTGCTACATGGAGCGGCGATATTGGCACCCGCTGGGAGGATATGAAAGCGCAGATTTCTGCCGGATTGAATTTTGCCATGTCAGGAATTCCTTACTGGACCATGGATATAGGCGGTTTTTGTGTGGAAAAAAGATACGATGCCGGACAGCGAATTTACGACGAAACCGGTGTGGAAAATGAAAATCTCAAAGAATGGCGTGAGCTGAATGCCCGCTGGTATCAATTTGGAGCATTTTCGCCCCTCTACAGAGCTCACGGGCAATTTCCCTATCGCGAACCCTTCAACATTGCACCTGAAAATCATCCGGCTTTTCAGACCATTAATTATTACAATAAATTACGATATCGGTTGATGCCCTACATTTATTCACTGGCAGGAATGACCTGGTTCAACGATTACACCATCATGCGGGCGTTGGTGATGGATCACGGAAAAGATGCCGTAGTGAACAACATCAGTGATCAGTATATGTTTGGAAATTCATTGATGGTTTGTCCGGTTTATGAGTACAAAGCTACCAAACGAAATGTTTATTTCCCAAATACAAGCGGCTGGTACGATTTCTATACCGGAAAATTTATTGCCGGAGGAACTCAACAAACGGTGGATGCACCCTATGTACGCATGCCGCTGTATGCACATGAAGGAGCCATTATTCCTTTTGGTTCTGAAATCCAATTTACCGACGAAAAGAAACCTGATAACATTACTTTGTATGTCTATGGCGGAAAAAACGGCAAATTCACCTTATACGAAGATGAAGGAGTAAATTATAATTATGAAAAAGGAGCCTATGCAACTATCGACTTCAACTACGACGAAGCTTCCAAAACTCTCCGCATAAGCGACCGAAAAGGCACTTTCGACGGAATGCTGCAGAATAGGAAATTCAACGTGGTTCTTGTAAATCAGGCTGTGCCGAAACCGTACGATCCTGATTCAAAAGG
>JAGPGR010000192.1 GCA_018055865.1 Paludibacteraceae bacterium
TTTATCGGTATCTATAAATCCTACCAGTTTATATCTTATTTTCTCGTTGGACCTCAGCATTTTAGCTATAGATGTACCGGCCGATTTTGTACCATAAATCATAACGGGTACAGAATGGCCTGAATTCTCCGAAATCGTATCGTGAACTGTCTTTACAATCAATCGAATTAAAAAAAGACCAAAAAAAGCGGTTATACAGTAAGTTATTATATTTATGTAATAAAACAGTTGAAAACCAAAACCATAGTCGGCTATGGCGTTGACAATCAGGAGTGTTCCTCCTGTTGCAAAAACTGCGAATAACAACTTTATGGCATCAACAAAGCCCGAATATCTTAGAATACCCGAATATGTGCGAAATAACCAGAAGAAAAATATCTGGACTGATAAGACTAAAGCCAATTCGATCGGGAATGGCAACTGGAGAGTGATTGCACTGATGTAAAACTGTGATGAAATAAAATCAGAAAACCAATATGAAATAATAGATGCAATAATATCGACTGCCAGCACAACCCATCTGGGAAGATATTTTAATGATATGAAATGAGAAAAAATATCTGATTTGAATAATTGATGAAAAACATTTTTTTTCATAAATAGGTTTTTTAATTTTTCAGAATAGCAAAGATACTAAAAAGGATTAATCAGGTTACATATAAAACAATCTGTGATTAGTAGAAAATGGGAAGGTCAATCCTTCCCATTTTATTCATTAACAGATCAATAAGTCTTTCATTCAACAGTCATATTGTGGAATACATTCTGAACATCTTCGTCATCTTCTATTTTGTCGAGAAGCTTATTCACAGAAGCTTGTTGCTCTTCGGTCAGTGTTTTCATATCGTTCGGAAAACGTTCAAACTCAGCACTGTGTATCTCAAAACCATTTTCTTCCAGGTATTTCTGCAAAGTGGAGTACGATGCATATTCGCCGTAAATAATTATTTCTTCATCATCTTCTTCCAGTTCAATAGCTCCGTAATCTATCAGTTCGAGTTCCAGATCATCTACCGAAATATTCTCCTTTTTGGCAATGTGAAATACACAATTATGATCAAACATAAAAATAACCGACCCCGAAGTACCCAGCGAACCGCCGTGTCTGTTGAAATAGCTGCGGACATTACCTACTGTTCTGGTCGGATTGTCGGTGGCAGTTTCTACCACTATGGCTACTCCGTAAGGTCCGTAGCCCTCGTACACCATTTCCTTGTAGTCCGATTCTTCGCGTGAAGAAGCTTTTTTAATGGCTCTTTCCACGTTTTCCTTTGGCATATTTTCTTTTTTGGCCTGCTGCATCAGCACCCGCAACCTTGGATTTGTATCGGCATCAGGACCGCTTTCACGGACTGCAATAGTAATTTGTTTTCCTAATTTGGTGAAAACGCGTGCCATATTGCCCCAGCGTTTCATTTTGGTAGCTTTTCTGTATTCAAATGCTCTTCCCATACTGTCTTTGAGTTATTTTCCCGGGCTGTAAAAAATTAATTACTGTTCAATCTGGAATTTTTTACCGCCCCATTTTTGTTATTTTACATCAACTATCTGTCCCTTTTTTCGGCAAATAAGTAGATTTTCGGTTCATTTATATATTTTCACTTTGCAAAAGTAGAAAAAATCGGCCGAAAATGCCATAAGTTTTTGAATGAATTTATTCAATCCTTTGTAAATTAAAAAATTATTCGTACTTTTGCAACGAAATAGAACAACGTGAGGGGGGCATACAGTCCCCTTCTTTGTTATAAAAAAAATAAAACAATGATATTAAAAGACACTGTGAAACAGATAGTTGAGTCTTTTTTGTCAAACAAAGACTACTACCTGGTAGATATAATTGTAACCAAGGACAATCGAATTTCAGTAGAAATTGACCACTTCGAAGGTGTTTCAATCGATTTCTGCATAGAATTATCAAAAGAAATCGAATCCGGATTGGACCGCGAAACCGAAGATTACGAACTGGAAGTTTCATCGGCAGGTCTTACAGAGCCATTCAAAGTGCTCAAACAATACGAAAAAAACATTGGAAACGAGGTGGAAGTGCTTACTAAAGCCGGAATTAAGATGACCGGTGTACTCAAAAGTTCAGATTCAGAAAAAATTACACTCCAACTCGAAAAACAAATAAAACCCGAAGGAGCAAAACGAAAAATAACTGTCAGCGAAGACACAGAAATACCATTTGAGAATATTAAATCAACAAAATACATTATCAGATTCAAATAATCATGGCTAAAAAAGAGCATATCAATTTAATTGATACATTTTCCGAATTCAAAGAGTTGAAAAGTATTGACAGAAGTACTTTGATCAGCGTAATGGAGGAATCGTTCCGAAATGTGATTTCTAAAAATTTCGGGAGCGACGAGAATTTTGACGTAATTATTAACCCCGACAAGGGCGATTTTGAGATTTACCGCAATCGTACCGTAGTTCCTGACGACGAGCTGGAAAACGAGAATGTGGAAATTTCGTTGTCGGAAGCTCAAAAAATTGACGCTGATTATGAATTAGGTGAAGAAGTGACTGATACAGTTGATTTTAGCGCTTTCGGCCGTCGCGCCATTCTGACACTTCGTCAAACGCTTTCTTCCAAAATTCTGGAACTTCAGAAAGATAGTCTGTACACAAAATACAGCGAAAAAATAGGAGAAATAGTAAGTGCTGAACTTTATCAGATCTGGAAAAAAGAGATGTTGCTCATGGACGAAGACGGCAACGAACTTTATCTGCCCAAAACAGAGCAAATACCAACCGACTTTTACCGCAAAGGTGAAACAGTACGTGCCGTTGTAGCCATAGTTGAAAACAAAAATAATAATCCAAAAATCATTCTTTCACGCACTTCTCCCATCTTTTTGCAACGGTTGTTTGAACTGGAAGTGCCCGAAATTCACGATGGATTGATTACGATTAAAAAAATTGCCCGCATTCCGGGCGAAAGAGCCAAAGTGGCTGTAGAATCCTACGATGATCGTATTGACCCCGTAGGTGCCTGCGTGGGTGTTAAAGGAGCCCGTATTCACGGTATTGTACGTGAGTTGAGAAATGAGAATATCGACGTAATCAACTACACCAACAACACAAATTTATTCATCTCGCGCGCACTTAGCCCGGCTAAAATTACTTCCATCCGCCTGAATGAAGCTGAAAAGAAAGCTGAAGTGTATCTGAAACCTGAAGAAGTGTCGCAGGCAATTGGAAAAGGCGGATTGAACATAAAGTTGGCCAGCATGTTGACCGGCTACACACTGGATGTATTCCGCGATATTGACGAGACTGAAAACGAAGAAGATATCTACCTCGACGAATTTGCCGACGAAATTGATCAATGGATCATAGACATGCTGAAATCTATCGGATGCGATACAGCTAAGAGTGTTCTAGCTACTCCACGCGAAGATTTAATCCGTCGTACAGACTTCGAAGAAGAAACAATAGATGAAGTATTGGAAATTCTGAAAACAGAATTTGAGAATTGATGAAATGATGGCCGCTACAGGCAAAGTATGCTGATGCAACGGGTAATTTTTTACAGAAAAACATGGTCTCACCGGTGCATCAGAAGTCAAATTATAGTATAAAAAAAACGTAACTCGTAAACAAACAATATGTCTATCAGATTAAATAAAGCTATCAAGGATTTGAATGTGGGATTATCTACTGCTGTGGATTTTCTTGCCAAGAAAGGACACAAAGTACCTTCTGATATTAATTTCAAAATTTCTGATGAAGAATATCTTTTGCTTGCAAAAGAATTCAACAAGGATATGGCGTTGAAATTAGAATCTGAACGTCTGAGTCAGGAACGTCAATCCAAAGAAAAAGCTGAAACAGTAGCTATTGAGGGTTATCAGAAAAAACAACCCGAGAAGAAGGAAGAAGTAACTAAAGTTATTCTTTCAAGTGATCTGCGTCCTCAAATCAAAGAAGTAGGACATATTGACCTCGAAAAGAAACCAAAACCGGCTCCGAAAGTTGAAGAAAAACCGACCGTTGAGAAAATCGAAAAACCGGTTGCTGAAAAAACGGTAAAAGCCGAAAAAACGGTTGCTGAAACTCCTGTTGCCAAAGCCGAACCGGAAGAAGTTATCAGCCCGAAACCGGAAGTCAAACCGCAAGAAAAAATCATAGAAAAAGCAGCCGAAAAGCCGGAACCGGCAGCAGAAGAAAAAAAAGCAGCTCCGGCAGAACAAAAGGTAGAATTCAAACCAAAAAAAGATCAGACCGGGAAAGAAAAGGACATTCAACCCTCACCCCAAAAAGTGAGAGTGGAAGTGGTGCTGCCAGAAAAAGAAGAACCGGATGAAGAAAAAACAGAAGAGGAAGAAATATACAGAATTGGCAAAAATAAGATTACAAATTCGCCTGTGGTAATAGGTTCCATTGATTTGGACAGTATCAACCAAAGCACACGCCCCAAATCCAAAACTAAAGAACAGAAAAGGAAAGAGCGCGAGGAACGTAACAAAGTTACAATCGATGGTAAACCCAAAAAGATTGAACCGGTAAAACCTACAGATGTTAATGCTGCAAATAAACAGGGAAAGCGCAAAAGGATTAACAACCAGAAAGTGGACC
>JAGPGR010000193.1 GCA_018055865.1 Paludibacteraceae bacterium
TCAGGGAACAAAGCATCTCGTACGAATATCACCGTTACGGAAGTTTTTCGGAAGAAGATACCAAACTTTAACAGAGGCGAGGAGATATGTGGAAAGAGGGATTTACAATGTGTAAATCCCTCTTTTTATAATATTTTATTTCGAAGTATGTGTGTTTACACTTTTTCGACCAGATACAAGCTGCAAACTCCCAAAAAGAAAGTCTTGTGTTTCAGGCATTTGAATCCATTTTTTTCAAGAATGGCAATCATTTCCTTTCCTTGTGGAAAAACTTTCATCGAATCCGTCAGGTATTTGTAAGCCAGCGGGTCGTTTGAGAAGGTTTTTACAGCAAGCGGAATCAGTGTTCTGGTATAAAGCAGGTAACTCAGGTGAATAATCGGAGTTTTTGGTTCACTCATTTCCAGGATTACAAATTTTCCCTGAGGTTTCAGTACCCGGTGCACTTCAAGGATACTTTCGTCCAGTTTGTCAAAATTGCGGATTCCAAAGGCAGTGGTGGCAGCATCAAATGTTTCGTCGGCAAAACTCATACTGCTTACATCTTCCTTTTGAAGGGTGATTTTGTCATTGAGTTTTACTGCGTTAATTTTCATTCTTCCCACTTCCATCATTCCTTCCGAAATATCCACTCCGGTTACATGCTCCGGTGTGAGGAGCGAGAAGGCTTTGATACAAATATCTGCCGTTCCGCAGGCCAGATCGAGAATCTGATTGTGATTGTAGGGTTTCAGTGATTTAAGTGCTTTATTTCTCCATTTATGTGCCAGGCCTAAGCTCATTATGTCATTGAACTTGTCGTACTTACGCGAAATGGAGTTAAACATTTTGTAAAGCTGCGTCGTTTTGTCTTCTTGCGTGTTGTAGGGTGTTACTTCTTTAATATTCATTACTACATGTAAACATATAAAGGTTTCATAATCAATCTCAAAGGAATAGTAATCTTCCTTTGATTGAGATTTAGTCTCAAAGATAAATATTTTTTGAATAAATTTATAAAAAATATTCCAGAAAACAATTTAAAACTGAAATTGGATTATTTTTTCTGTTTTTTAGGTTTAGGTTGTCGCACTTTTTCAGTCACTACCGGAATTTCGTCTGGTTGAATATGGTTTTTGCTATAGAAAAATATCAAATATAGCCCCCAAATAATGAATGGAATACTTAGTATCTGTCCCATATTCAGCCACATACCACTTTCAAATGCCTCCTGATTTAATTTTATAAATTCGAGAAGGAAACGGGTGCCGAAAATTCCGATCAGGAATACACCAAATATCATTCCAATTTTCTTATATGATTGCTTTTTCCAGTACATCCACCACGTCACGGCAAAGGTTACAAGACAATACAACATTTCATAAATTTGAGTAGGATGCATTGGTTCGGTTTGTCCGTCGCGAACAAAAATAAAACCCCAGGGGAGGTTAGTGGCACTTCCGTAAATTTCAGAATTCATCAGATTTCCCAACCGGATACATGCTCCGGTAATGGCTACACCGATTACCAACCGGTCAAAGCCCCAGATAAATCCTTTGTGAGTTACATTTTTATTATAAAAATACATGGCAATCATGATTCCTAATGCTCCACCGTGACTTGCCAGGCCTCCCTGCCAGATATAAAGCAGTTCCCAGGGCTTTGCCAGGTAGGGGTTGCCATATTTAAAAGTTATCCCGAGTATTTCAACTGGATTTGCCAGAAGATGCCATTCGTAGAAAAAACAATGTCCTAATCGGGCACCAACAATAGCACCGATTACTACATAAAGAAATTGTTTGTCCATCCAGCTTTCAGGCAGTTTTTCGTGTTTGTAGAGTTTCCCGACAATTAGTAAGCAAAGAAATATACCTAACGCCCAAAGTGCTCCGTACCAACGTACTGTTAATGGCCCTATTGAAATTAATTCCGGATTAACGCTCCAGGTTATATAATTTAGCAGCATAGATGAATAGTTAAATACTTCATTCTCTGTAAATAAGAATTAAAAGTACATTTGTTAATACGTTAATTATTTAGAAATTATTATTTAAATAGTCGTGATAATTTTCATGATTATTTCACTCTTCACTCAGTATTGGAGTAACTGTTTTTCAGGCTCCGTGACAATTTTTGTATTTCTTACCGCTTCCGCAGGGACAAGGATCATTGCGTCCTACTTTTTTCTCTACCCGAATCGGTTCGGGTTTTTGCACTTCGCGGGTATCTTGTTTGGTTGGGTCGCTGCTGCCTGAACTGGTTCTCGATGCTATTTCGTCTTTCTGCGTACGATATCGGCTGTAGTCCGAACGGCGTTGCTGCTCTCCCTGACGTACCTCCTTCGGATCGCGTGTAGGAATTTGTCCGCGCATCAGAATGGAAAGCACTTTACGGTTGATGCTGGCCACCATTTCTTTGAACAAACCGAATGATTCGAGTTTGTAAATCAACAGCGGATCTTTCTGCTCATAACTGGCGTTTTGTACAGACTGACGAAGTTCGTCCAGCTGTCGCAAATGTTCTTTCCATTCATCATCAATCACGTAAAGTAAAGTCTGTTTTTCGAAATCTTTGATTACTTCGCGTCCTTCATTATTGTAGGCTGTTTTCAGATTTGTGGTAATGTTGAAAACACGTTTTCCGTCAGTAATCGGGATAAGGATACTCTCAAATTGCTCGCCTTTATTTTCATAAATGTCCTTGATTACCGGATAAGCGATTGAAGCCATTTTCTCGGTTTTCCGTTTAAAGGTCTGACGTGCTTCGTCCACTATCTTTTCTGTGAGATCTTTGAGCCGTGTTGATTTGAAATCATCTTCGCTTACGGGCGAATCCATGGCGTACACTTTCATCAGGTCAAGTTTGAATCCATCGAAGTCTTCGTCGTTTTTAGCCATTTCTATCATTGCTTCAGCACCATCGTATATCATGTTCGAAATATCAACGCCTATACGTTCACCCATCAAAGCATGTCGGCGTTTGCCATAAATAACTTCACGCTGTGCATTCATCACGTCGTCGTATTCGAGCAATCGTTTACGAATTCCGAAGTTATTTTCTTCTACCTTTTTCTGAGCACGTTCAATGGATTTTGAAATCATGCTGTGTTCTATTACTTCGCCTTCCTTGAATCCCATTCTGTCCATCATGCCCGAAATTCTTTCGGAGCCGAACAAGCGCATCAAATCATCTTCCAGCGAAACGAAAAACACAGACGATCCGGGATCTCCCTGGCGACCTGCACGTCCGCGCAACTGGCGGTCGACACGGCGGCTTTCATGCCGTTCGGTCCCTACAATGGCCAATCCTCCGGCTGACTTTACTTCAGGTGTGAGTTTAATGTCGGTACCACGACCGGCCATGTTGGTAGCAATGGTAACTGTGCCTTTTCGGCCTGCTTCTGCCACAATGTCGGCTTCACGCTGGTGTAGTTTGGCGTTAAGTACGTTATGCTTGATGCTTCGTCCGTTTAACATACGGCTTAGAAGTTCCGAAATTTCAACCGATGTAGTACCTACCAGCACAGGTCTTCCGGCATTTACCAGGGTAACCACTTCTTCAATTACAGCCTGATATTTCTCACGTTTGGTTCTGTAAACGCGGTCTTCCATGTCGTTTCTGGTAATCGGTCTGTTGGTTGGAATTACTACAACATCCAGTTTGTAGATATTCCAGAGCTCACCGGCTTCCGTTTCGGCTGTACCGGTCATACCAGCCAGTTTGTGGTACATACGGAAATAATTTTGAAGCGTAATGGTAGCAAAAGTCTGAGTTGCTGCTTCCACTTTTACGCCTTCCTTGGCTTCGATTGCCTGGTGTAAACCATCGGAATATCGACGGCCTTCCATGATACGTCCGGTCTGCTCGTCAACAATTTTTACCTGATTTTCAATCACTACATATTCTACATCGCGCTCAAAAAGCGTATATGCTTTTAATAATTGATTGATGGTATGAACGCGTTCGGATTTTACAGAATAATTCTGGAGAATTTCATCTTTTTTGGCCTGTTTTTCTTCTTTCGTAAGTTTTGTGGCTTTTTCCAGTTCGGCTATTTCGTCTCCTACGTTGGGTAATACAAACAGCAACGGATCATCGGAATTGCCTGTAATTAAGTCAATTCCTTTATCGGTCATTTCGATGGAGTTGTTTTTTTCATCTATTACAAAGTAAAGCGGGTCGGTAGCTTCAGGCATCCGGCGGTTGTTTTGCTCCATGTAGATTTCTTCTGTTTTGAGCAAAGCCGTTTTTATTCCCTGTTCGCTCAGAAATTTTATCAGAGGCTTGTTTTTCGGCATCCCTTTGTATGAGCGGAACAGCGCCAATGTGCCTTCTTCACGAACTTTTTCGTCTTCGGATTTCATTTGAGCACGCGCATCAGCCAGATATTTTGTTACCAGTTGACGTTGTGCACTTACCAGTTTTTCTACCTTCGGCCGCAATTCATCAAAAAGCTGATCTTCTCCTTTTGGAATGGGACCTGAAATAATCAGCGGAGTTCGTGCATCGTCTATCAATACTGAGTCAACCTCATCCACAATGGCATAGTTGTGCATGCGCTGTACCAGGT
>JAGPGR010000194.1 GCA_018055865.1 Paludibacteraceae bacterium
ACTAGAGCGGGGAAAAGTTGATTTCTCACTATATATCGATTATTCAGGCAAAGAGAGTGGAGCAAAGATTAATCAGGCAGTCGTAAAATCATATTATGAGCAGTTACAAACGCTTTCTGCAGAAACAGGAATACCTCAAACCCAGGATTGGATGGCCGTTTTGATGCGCTTACCCGATGTGCTGAAAACCGAAATAGAAGAACTGGATGAAAATGAATGGGGAGAGATTCTGAAAACAATTAATCTGGCTGTCGACCAGCTGATAGCATTCCGAAATCAGGAAGGAAAATCACTGGAGGCAGTTTTCAGTCAGAAAATTACCCGAATCGGAGAACTGCTTGCCGACATCGAACCATTCGAAACCGAGCGGGTAGATAAGATCAAAGCACGTCTCGAAAGTAACCTCGAAAGCATTAACGATAAAATTGACTATGATAAAAACCGACTGGAGCAGGAATTGATTTTTTACATCGAGAAACTGGATGTAAACGAGGAAAAAGTGCGTCTGAAAAATCATCTCGAATACTTCATCAGCACCATAAAAAACGAGAAATCTCCGGGTAAAAAACTCGGTTTCATTGCGCAGGAGATTGGACGTGAAGTAAATACTCTTGGTTCAAAATCGAATCACAGCGAAATGCAAAAAATAGTGGTGGTGATGAAAGATGAACTGGAACAAATAAAAGAACAGGTGTTGAATACACTGTAAATTCGGAGTTTTGAGTTTATTCTCATTCAACTATTCAACCAATCAACTATTTATCTACTCTATAAAAGTATGCAAGGAAAACTTATCATATTTTCGGCACCTTCCGGAGCAGGAAAAAGCACCATCGTTAATCATCTGCTCAAACGTGGGCTGAATATGGAATTTTCCATTTCAGCTACCTCAAGAGCACCCCGTGGCAATGAGAAAAACGGCGTTGAATACTATTTTATTTCCACTGCGGAATTCAAAAACCGTATATCCAACAATGAATTTGTGGAGTACGAAGAAGTGTATCCCGGTTGTTTCTACGGAACACTCCGGGCTGAAGTGGAACGTATCACATCGGCCGGAAGTAACGTGGTTTTTGATGTTGATGTGAAAGGCGGCTTGAATATCAAAAAGCAGTTTGAAGAGCGTGCGCTGGCCGTTTTTATTGCACCGCCTTCTGTTGATGTATTAAGAAAAAGGCTGAAAAACCGCTGTACGGACAGCGACGAAATGATAGAAAAAAGAGTAGGGAAGGCTACCTACGAGTTGACTTTTGCTCCTCAGTTTGATATAGTAATACTGAATGATGATTTAGAAAAAACAAAATTGCAGGCAGAAGAAGTAATCAAAAGATTTCTTGGAATACAAAATATTGAATAAACGCAAAACGCCAAACTATAAACTATTTAATGAAATCAATCGGTCTTTTTTTCGGCTCGTTTAATCCAATTCATCTGGGACATACCAACCTGGCTGAATATATTTTTCGTTTTTCAGGTGTAGATGAAATTTGGTTTATAGTCAGCCCCCGAAATCCATTGAAAGAACAATCTGAATTGATTGATGAAAATCTGAGATTGAAGATGTTGCAACTGGCTACCGGCGACAAAGACTACCTTGTTGCTTCCGACATTGAATTTGATCTTCCGAAACCATCATATACTATCAAAACCCTGAATACTCTGAGCGAGATATTTCCCGAAGACGATTTCATTCTGCTCATTGGCAGCGATAATATGCAGATTTTCGACCAATGGAAGGATTATCAGACCATTCTGGATGATTATTCGGTGCTGGTATATCCTCGTGAAGGATATCCTTATGAAGAATATGAGGAAAGGTATCCGGAAATGCAAATACTGGAAGAAGCTCCTTTTTTCGATGTTTCGTCCACCCAAATTCGTGAACTGATAAAAAACAATCAGGACGTAAGCCATTGGTTGCATGCCGATGTATATCAGTTTATTAAAGAAAATAACCTTTACACTGTTTGAATTCGTGTAAATCGCTCCGAAAGTTATCGGAATTCGCAAAAATACTTATTCATAAAAACGGATTAAACTCTCTTTCGGCTCCGATAGTGGTTTCAGGACCGTGACCGCTGTAAACCACCGTATCGTCGGGCAGGGTAAGCAATTTTCCTTCAATGGAACTGATCAGTGTTGCATAATCGCCTCTGACAAAGTCGGTTCGACCAATAGAACCATTGAAAAGCACATCACCGACAAAAACCACACCCGCTTCTTTGTTATATAGCGAATGACTTCCCGGAGAATGTCCCGGGGTATGAAGTGCAGTTAATGTGGTATTTCCGAATGCTATTTTTTGATTATCAACAAGATATGAGCCCGGACGCTGTACCGGTTCCAGGTATGGCAAGCCCCAGTTTTTAGCAGAAAGATGCACTGTGTGAAGCAGAAATTCATCATCAGCACCCGCCTCAGGCATAACACCGTATGTATCAAACAAAAATTTGTTACCAAACTGATGGTCGAGATGTAAATGCGTATTCAAAACCCTTTTTAGCTTCAGTTTATTTTCTTCAATAAATCGCTTCAGTTGTTCTTTTTCGCGCTCAAACAACATTCCTGCATCTATCACTGCAGCTTCGTTAGTCTCATCCCAAATCAGAAACGTGTTCTCCTGCAACGGATTAAATGGAAAAACTTTTACATTCATATATTAATAGTGTCTTGATTTTAAGAAGTCTAAAGTGGTAAATAAACCACTTTTTTGGTTTTGAAAAAATCACCGGCAAAAATTTCTTTCATATCGTATGTTTCTGCCGTATTTCTGAACGGTAAAATCTCATGTTCAAGTTCACCGCCTTTCAGGCATATTAAACCATTCGGGAGTGCATTTTGTTGCTTCGGACTTATGTTTTTCCGGCAGAGTTTTACCAGTTCATCGAGCGGCATCACAGCCCGGCTTACCACAAAATCGTATTTTCCTTTTTCTTCCTGAATTCTCTGATGTTTCAACTCTATGTTTTTTAATTGAATAGCTTTTGAAATCTCTTGTGCCACTTTAATTTTTTTCCCGATACTGTCAATAAGAGTAAACTGCACTTCGGGAAAAAGTATTGCCAGCGGAATACCCGGAAATCCACCTCCTGTACCAACATCCAACACCTTTGAACCGGATTTGAAGTGAATGATTTCGGCAATTCCGAGCGAATGAAGCACATGACGCTCGTACAAATTCTCGATGTCTTTGCGCGAAATAACATTTATTTTACTGTTCCAGTCCGTGTACAAATCGTATAAAGCAGCAATTTGGGCCAGTTGATTGTCGCTTAATGTTGAAAAATATTTCAGAATCAATTTCATAGTTGTGCCGATTATTGAATTCCAAAAGTACAGTTTTTTTGCGAATTCTCAAACCTTCAAAAATTCCGGACTTTGCTACAATCGCTTAAAATTTGTAACTTTGCAGCCGATTTGAATTAATTACAAAAAAATCGTACACCGTTAATCCCGATTAGCCGTGTACCTGTTTAACTACAAAAAAAATATGAGAGCATATGTATTTCCCGGTCAGGGAGCACAATTTGTGGGTATGGGCAAAGATTTATACGACAATTCGCCCCTGGCAAAAGAGTATTTTGAAAAAGCCAATGAAATTCTCGGATATCGCATAACCGATTTGATGTTTGAAGGCACACCCGAAGACCTTCGTCAAACTAAAGTGACTCAACCGGCTGTTTTCTTGCATTCGGTTATCACAGCCATTTCCATGGGCAACGATTTCAGACCCGACATGGTTGCAGGTCATTCTTTGGGCGAATTTTCGGCACTGGTTTCTGCCAAAGCACTGACATTTGAAGATGGTTTGAGACTTGTGTACGCACGTGCAATGGCCATGCAGAAAGCTTGTGAAATTGAACCTTCCACTATGGCAGCCGTAATTGGACTCGACGACGAAACAGTAGAGGAAGTGTGCGACGAGGTGAACAAAGAACACATTGTGGTGGCTGCCAATTACAACAGTGTCGGACAACTCGTGATTTCCGGATCCATAGAAGGTATAGACAAAGCCTGTGAAATGCTGAAAGAACGCGGTGCAAAACGTGCGCTGAAACTGCCTGTTGGCGGTGCTTTCCATTCACCTCTGATGGAACCGGCAAGACAGGAGCTACAGGCTGCAATCGAAATGGCTGTTGTAAGCACTCCCGTTTGCCCTGTATATCAAAATGTTAACGCAAATCCGCAAACTGACCCAGAATCAATCAAGAAAAATCTGATAGCACAATTGACAGCACCGGTGCGCTGGACTCAAACGGTAAAAAATATGATAAACGATGGAGCTGATGAATTCATCGAACTTGGCCCGGGAGATGTGCTGAAAGGATTAGTGAAAAAAGTAAATCCGAATGTCATTACAGGGTAATAAATATTTCCGATAAAATAGATAAAAGTGCTTTGAGCTAATTCCAAAGCACTTTTTTAAAAAATATATTTTGTCGTTTATTATAAATATTTTTTTTATCTTTGAAGTGAATATAAAACTTATTTTTTTTCACATTTTTCAGATAAAATTTGAAAAACAGATTTAATATAACGC
>JAGPGR010000195.1 GCA_018055865.1 Paludibacteraceae bacterium
GAATTCGTATTTTCAGACTGCAAAGGTAATACTAAATTACCAAATGAGAAATCTTCTGCTAATCGGTCGAAAAGTAATCTATTATTTCTTATTGATATTCAACGACTTGAGAGCATTTCTTTTGGCCGATACAAAACCTGCAGAATACATGCTGTCCTCAGCATTTTCCAGCAAAGCTATCAATTCGGGTACAAAATCTTTTTCTATCTTGCATATTTTAATCAGCATCTTCATGGAAAGTACCTGAACTCCAACACTCTGGCGGGTGGACAGCATCTGATCAAAACATAAATTGATAAAATTTACAGAAACAGGCAGATAAACCGGTAGGTTAAAAAGTATTGAAAGGCAAAGCCGCTGAAGACCCTGATGTTTATTCTTAAGAATAAAATTAATCAAATGCAGGTTTTTATCTTCGGAAATAAGGCTTGCATCCAGCTCGCTCACCTTCTCAATCACCCAGGCCGCATGCCAGGCTATTCTCTCATCGGGTTCAAAAATCATGTTGAAAACAGACTCCAATTGCTCTACATCACTGAGCAATATACCAAGCAAGAGGTTCACTTCCTTTTTGCCCATGTTTTCGGACAAAACAGCCCGAATCATGTTTTTATCTTCCAACATTTTTTGTCGAAATTATTGAAACACTATTTCTTTCAAAACATCAGCGCCGACGTATTTGTTCAGTGAGTTTCTGATTTCGGTGCGGGTAAGAAAAAGTTCGTGACGCAAGACCGAAGATGAAAGTGTGACGTACAGTTTTTTATTATTGAAATAAATATTAGTTGTATAGCGCATTATATTTTCACCCAGCACTACTGCCCACGAATTAATCACTCTGGTTTCGTAGAGCTTTTCATCCAGGTGGTTTTGTTTGAGTACCTGCCCCAGCACATCTTCGAGTTTTTCTGTATTATTTCTGCGCATTTACAATCCGTTTTTTTACGTGAATTGTCCGTTCATTTATCTCAATTTCAGCACCTTGTCGATTTCAGCACTTTCAGTATAAGGCATTTGATTCAGGTCATATAGCGACTGAAGTCTGATGGCATACTTTTGTGAAATCCGATACATGTTTTCGCCCTCTTTTATCATATGTGTCTGATATTCGCGAGAGGATTTATTTCGTTTGGGTGACAGATAAACGACCGTTCCGGGTTCAAGTTCACGGGATTGATTCAGGTCATTGAAAAATAAAATTTTGTGTTCTTTCAGATAAAATTCATTGGCAATACTGGCATAGGTGTCGCCTGCTTCGGCAAAAACACATTTCACTCCGTTGTTTCGATACAGATTATGTCCACGTAGCGAAGTTATAGAGGCTTTACCCCAGGTATAAGTTTCGCGGTTGGACGGAGAATCTGCTTTTTTCATATCAGGCAGTCGTCCGGTATCGTATTTATGCAAATCGTAATCTTCGATAAGCTTTATCAGTTTTTGAGCATAATTTGGATCGGTGGCATATCCCGCTGCTTTCAGTCCGTGTGCCCATCCCTTGTAGTCGGTAGGATGGAGTGTAAAAAGTGATGCGTACCGGGAGCGGGAAATCAGAAATAGTGAATGATCCTCAAACGATTCGCGGGCTGATTTGTACTTTCGGAAACATTCGTCTTGCTTATCGTCGTCGGCAAACACTTTGTCGCCTGCCCAGTTGTTACATTTTATACCGAAATGGTTGTTGGAGATGCGTACAAGCTGACCTTTACCGGCAGCAGATTCCAGCAGTCCCTGAGCAAGGATGATACTGGCAGGTATATTATGCAGCTTTTGCTGTTCGAGAGCTACTTCCGAATAAGCATTGACGTAGTCAAGATATGCCTGATGCATTGTTTGGGCATTTATCTGAACCAAACTGAAAACAAAGGCACATACAAACAGGATTCTTTTTCTCATTGTGGATATCATTAAATAGAATAATTTCTGCAAAATTAAAACTAATTTGCTGAAAATGCGGATTTGGTTAAATAATTTTATATATTTGTACTTTAACAAACATTAATCTGAGTTTATGCAATATCTGACTTACGAAACAAGAGTTACAGAGTATTTACCGAAAGAAATTCCGGAAAAATACCTGCCTTTGATAGCAGAGGCCAAAAACCAAACCGAAAAAGCATACGCCGTTTATTCTCATTTTCAGGTAGGCTCAGCACTGCTTCTGGACAACGGAATGATGGTGACCGGAAATAATCAGGAAAACTCAGCTTACCCTTCAGGGCTTTGTGCAGAGAGAACAGCCATTTTCTATGCCAATTCTCAATATCCGGATTCGGGCGTGTCGATGATGGCAATTGCAGCTTTTTCAAACGGAAAATTTTTGTCTGAGCCTATCACGCCCTGCGGAGCTTGCCGACAAGTGCTGCTCGAAACAGAAAACCGTTACGGCAAAGATATAGAAATAATTCTATACGGAACCGAAAAAACATACATTCTTGAAAATGTAAAACAATTACTACCCCTGAGTTTTACAAAGGGGAGTTTGAGAAAATAATGTACCATGAATGTAACCTGTATGAATTACAGGTTCCATCCGATTAAAAAAAAGATGATACGGATGAAAAAAGAAAAATTTACAATTGAATACCCCTTGTACAATTCTTCCGAGACTTACCTCTGGAAGATGATCGGAGATCCGCTCGGATTGGCTTTGTGGTTCTCTGATGGAGTTACAGTAGATAGGAATGAATATACTTTCAGTTGGGACGACCATTCACAAACTGCATTTCTGCTCGAAATAAAGGAGGGGAAATATATTCGTTTTCAATGGGAAGAAGATAAGGATACGGAGGCTTATTTTCAGTTGGAAATTGTGATTCAGGACTTAAGTGGTCATATTGGTCTGCTGATAACCGATTTCGCCTCTTCCAGAGAGAAAGGTGATTCCATACTCCTGTGGAACAAGCAGATAGATGATTTGAGACGGAAATCAGGCATGTAAGAAAAGCGAAAATCCGGTTCTTACAGGCGAGTATCGTTTTGGTTGTCTGAACATGAGTTACAAAACTGAAACCTTCTGGTAAGGGTTATCTATGTGCAAAAAAAGCCAAATCAGACAATTTCACCACTGCCGATACATATACGTGAAGCTGAATCGTACACCACCCCAAACTGCCCCGAGGCTATACCCTGTAATTTTGCTGCAGAATGCACATGAAATCCGGTGGAAGTTCTGAATATCTTTCCTTTTGTAAATTCCGGGGTGTGACGTATTTTGAACGTTATATCAATGCCCTGATCCACGGATAACCACGGATTTTCGGTAATAAAATGAAAGTCGTTCATTTCAAATTCGCGACCGTATTGAGTTTCCACATCGTAGCCGCGGGATGCATACACGATATTGCCCGGAACATCCTTTTTGATAACATACCACGGACCACCCGAAAGCCCTAATCCCTTTCGTTGTCCTACCGTGTGAAACCAGTAGCCGTTGTGAGTTCCCAGAATCTTGCCTGTTTCTAATTCCACTATCGGCCCTTTTCTTTCACCCAAATATCGCCGGATAAAGTCATTGTAATTCACCTTGCCCAGAAAGCAGATTCCCTGGCTGTCCTGACGTTTGGCCGAAGGCAATCCTGCTTTTTCGGCTATTTTTCGCACGTCATTTTTCATCAAATCGCCGACCGGAAACATCAGTTTGGATACCTGTAACAGATCTATCTGTGCCAGAAAATCGGTTTGATCTTTCACCGGATCCTTAGCTGTACCAAGATACGTTTTCCCATTTTCTTCGATAGTGGTAGCATAATGGCCTGTTGCAGTTTTATCAAAACTATTCCCGTAGCGCTCTTCGAAAACTCCGAATTTAATAAGTTTGTTGCACATTACATCCGGATTGGGGGTAAGCCCTTTTCTCACTTTATCAATGGTATAAGCCACAACGGTATCCCAATAATCTTTATGTAAATCGACCACTTCGAGTTTACAGCCATATTTTCGGGCTATCAGAGCAGCCATTTCAATGTCTTCTTCCGACGAACAATGCAACAATTCATCATTGTCCTGCCCTATTTTGATGTAAAACAGCGCCGGGGTAATTCCCTGCTCTTTGAGCAGATGAACCACTACCGAACTATCTACTCCACCAGATATTAGTGCTGCTATGTTCATTTTTTTAGTTAAAAACGCCCAATAATTCTCCCAAGTGGAACTTTTTGAGTCTTTGCCGACATTTAATTAGTTAGTGTTATTTCGCTTCAATTCGTGAAATGCCTATATTAAATATAATAATCAGATAAATCCACCAAACCGGCTTTCACGGCATATTTTGTGGCTTCGTGCACGTTGTTTACTTCTATTTTCCGAAAAATATTTTTACGATGGCTGATAATGGTATGCATGCTCGAATGTCGGATTTCAGCTATTTCTTTAGTTGTTTTTCCGGATGCTATCGCTTTCAGAATTTCTTTTTCGGAGGCAGTCAGAAGTGCCCGTTCGGTTTCGGTTTTTTGTTTGTAAACACTGTTAAGTAATACATTGGATGCCAAGCTGCACACAAATCTTCGGTTTCTGGTCACTTCAAGAAAGGC
>JAGPGR010000196.1 GCA_018055865.1 Paludibacteraceae bacterium
CCCGAAGTATTTTTTCCATTTTCCGGCCTTTTGCCAGTTCGTCCACCAGCTTATCCAGGTATCTTACTTTTCGGGTTAGCTGATTGTCAATGTCTTCAATCCGGTAGCCGCAGATTACACCGGTAATGAGGTTTGCATTCGGATTTAGCTGTGCATCGTTGAAAAACGACTCAAAAGTTGCTTCGCTGTCAATCTGTTCCTGCAGTTTTTGATCATTGAAGCCGGTAAGCCAGGATATCACGCGGTGCAATTCTTCGCGTGTTCGTCCTTTCTTTTCTACTTTTGCCAGATAAAACGGATATACCGAAGCAAATGTCATTCGGGCAATACGTTCGTGATGTGTTAAAGTTTCATTCATATATATTTAGTTTTTAATTGTTTCTCTCTATTTTTTGGAAAAAACAGGTGATCTGAATGGCGACATTATTAATGCAAGCTACGTTAATAGCAAAGGTAAAAAAAACTCCTCAAACTTAAACAATTTCGTTAGTTTGAGGAATTTGCTCCGGCTAAAAGTCAAAAAAAAGACATTGCCTTTCCCAAAAAAAGCAATGTCTGTTAATGTTAGAATTATTTTTTTATTAGCCGTTAATCTGTTTTCTGCTGAAATAAACCAGAAAGAGTTCAGTGCCTCTGCGGTCAATCCAGTGCGCCATATTGAGGCTGGTGGCTTTGTCAATGAGCGGTGCGGGAATAAACGGAGCTATCACTTCGTAGATTTCTTCCGGTTTGAGTTTGTTGAGGTTGGAGACTACCTGGTTCACAGGCTGTTCGCCGGCATTGAGCATGGGTCTGATATCGAGCGAGTTGACAATGCGGTCTTCGTCGTACCATTCGGGCTGAGTGGTGTTCAGAGTCACTTCGTCGGCCAGCTCCACCGCATCCTGCCCCACTACGCCGCGAAAGAGGTTGATGAGTTCTTCCACTTTCACATTGCCGATGGTGGCAGCCTGCTGCAGGGTGGTGATTTTGGCTACCGTATTCCTCAGAATCGGATTCTTCAGTTTCCGGAAAGCCGGTACATAGTCAATCAGCATATCTTCCAGCTGAGGATATGCTTCGATGAGTTGAAGTACTTTCGTTTTCGGACTTATAATAAGTTTTGGTGTTTCCATCGTCATTTTTTTATTTTTTTGAATAGGATAAAATTCGCTGCTCTCCTTCCAGATCCCTGTAGGGCTGAACATTCTGTGAAACTTCCAGTGTTCCGAGGTATTCTCCCTTTTCGTTTCTGAGAGCAAAGTACTCGATGTGAATCAATTTGTCGCGCATATTGATCCAGAAAGGAGCACGTGTTTCTTTTCCGGTTTTGAAATCGTCGATAATTTTATCCACGATGTGTGCGCTTGCCGGCGGGTGACAGTGTCGTACGTCGCGGTTGAGGATGGCACGGTTGCGCTGGAAAATGCGTTCGGCTCCCTGCGAGAAATATTTCACCTTGTCGTCCTTATCCACGAATGTCATATCCACGGGTAGTGTGTTGAGTATCGCCATGATTTCTTCGGCAGAGAAACTGCCGCTGGGCAGCTGGATATGACTTCCGCTTTTCTGCGACTGGTTGATGGACTGCTCCTCCACCCATTCCGGACGCCAGTCCACTTCGGGGTCGTAAAGACAGAAACCGATTTCGATGGATTGCCTGCTTATTTCATACCACTGCGCTTCGGTGAGTGCATCGAGCGCCATCGGAAAGAGAATTTCCTCCTCTTTCGTTATCATTTCCTGAGCGCCGCGGGCAGCCGGTTTCAGCACCAAATCGGCTGCTGCTTCGAGCTCTTCCCTGCTCAGGTTGTCCACCTGAAGCACTTCGATGCTCCCCTTTATCTGATCGCGTATTTCATCGTGCTTGCCCCACATCACTTTGGGCGGACCGGTGATTTCAAGTTTTTCGAGATACGGGAAAACCAGGTATTCCTTCCGTTGATAGTGTTTGTCCACATCGTACAGGTTGTTGAACAAACCGCGAAGATTCAGCACTTTTTCATTAAGGTTTTCGTCACTGCCGTGAATGATATCCGACAGGAGTGCAAATATGGCGTTGGTGGTTTTCCGTATTTCCTCGTTTTCGCGACGGAACACATGTACCGGATGCCCATCGGGTACCGGTTTCAGGGCCGAGAGGTCAACCCTCCCTTCGAGTACGGCCGAATGGGCGTCGCACAGGTCGAGTATTTCCTCTTCGGGCAGGCCCTCAGCTATCAGTTCCTGCTCTACCTCCACCACTTCGCCGTAGGGTATCTGGCTGAGTGTCAGAAGCAGTTCGTTGCGTACCGTTTCCTCCGTTTCACCTTCATGAAGTTTGAGAATCAGGGCTTTCAGCTTTTCTTTTCTGTTCAGCGAATTATTAATTAGTTCACTCATAATTCTATTTTTTTTTGATAGTTGATTGTTGTTTTGTAAATGCAAGTCGATGATAACTTAGAAAAATGAAACGTTTTTTTCCGGAATTATGTTTTCAGAAATTTCCGGATTTAAGAACCGTTCACAATCAATATTTTGAGCAGTTTACACAGTTTCACACGGTCAATTTCATCGCCTTTGGATACAGAATGTTGTTTTCCAGATGAACGTGAATATGCAGATCATCTTCAAATTGTTCGAGCAGCTTGTATGCCACGCGGTAGGTATTGCAGCCATCTTCGGGCACCGCATAGCGCCGGCTCAACTCATTGATTTTGTCCATGGCGCCTCCGGCAAATTCATGTTCGCCGGTCATTCTGGTAATTTCACTGACGATGGTGGCTTTTGATTCGTCGGAATTGGTTTTCAGCACTTCTTTGATGGCCGGGAAAAGTACTTCTTCTTCGTTGCGGAGGTGCTGGCGGAGTTCGGTGTTCACCTGCGCAAAGAGACCGGCAATTTCAAGCAATTCAGGATGATTATTGCCGTGAACTTCTGCTATTTTTTGGGTGTAAAAGGTCAACTGCGGCAACAGATTCATCACCGTTTGATGGTGGGTGTTCACTATGTAGTCACACAGAAAATCGAGTTTCCATTCGTTGAACTTATGCGACGAGTCGGGCGCAAAATTTTCGAGTTGTTGCAGTTGTGATTCGATGGCAGTCACATCCAGATTTTTGTCACGGCAGGCATCTTCGAGGCTTTGATTGCCACCACAGCAGAAATCAATTCCTGCTTTTTTGAATACTTCGGCTGCTCTGAAATCCAGGGTAACAATGTCGCCAATTTTTGTTTGTTTATTTGTTTTCATCGTGTTGTTTTTATTAAAAAATCATTCTTTCTGGTAAATCCGGCTGAGTTCGTCGGCCATGTTGAGGTATTTTTCCGCATATTCATTCTTCGCAGTAGTTGCAATGGCTTGACCGAAATTTTTCTGTCATGGCGAATTATTGTAGTTTCAACATATTTTCGATGGCTTGTCTGTTTTGCGCAGCTGTAGGTGATGGGGTTTTCACCACCAGCACCCGGAAATCGGCCGCGCTTTCGTTGTAGAGGCAGTGCGGAATGTCTTTCGGACTGTCTATCAGGCAATCTTTGGTGACGGTTTGTTTCTCATCGCCTATTTCTACCACTCCTTCACCTTCGAGCACATAGAAAAACACATTCACAGCCGTGGTATGTTTTTTCAGACTCTGTCCGGGTTTCAGGTGCATGTGTACTACCTGCACATCGTCGTTTGCATGCAGTTTTCTGGCATCTACTCCGTGAGGATTTTGGGTTGTTGCCAGGTCTTTGAAGTTAATTGTTTTCATTTGTTTGCAATTTTGTATTTATTTCTGTTAAAAATAATACTACTAATTTGTAGTATTTTGGTGTAAAAAATATATTAATAACGTGAGATTTTTTCGAAATCCAGATCGGACAGCCTGGTTTCGGTAAATACCTGATTCAGTTTTTCTCTTACAACGACCCATTCGTCGTGCATGGCACAGGGATTGGTGCACGAGCATTCGTCGAAACCAAGTACACAGTCGTTCAGCTTATTCATACCTTCCACGGAATCAATCACTTCGAACAAGGTTATTTCATGGATTTCTTTGGCAAAAGTATATCCGCCATCGCGTCCCTGCGTACTTTTGATAAAGCCCGACTTCGAGAGATCGGTCATCAGGCGTCGAAGATACTTGTCACTCACATTCAACTTCTCTACCAGAAATTTAGCAGTATATAATTCGTCGGGCTTCTTTGCCATGAAAATCAATATCCGCAATGCGTACTCCGATGTTTTAGATAATTTCATTAAATACCACCTGTTTGTATTATTTTCTGCAAAGGAAAAACTTTTTTCTAATATGACCAAATATCTGAAAGATTTTATTCTTTTTTATGAAATTTCCCGGTTTTACTGATATCCTATAAAAGCATTTTTTTCACTTCATCCGGCCAGGGTATCGATTCACCGGATGATTTTCGTGAAGAGCTCTGTGTATAACTGCTGCGAAGGAAATCTGAAAGGTTTTCTACAAGTTGCTATGCTATTTCACTGTGTAATGGAAAGCTGGTTATAAGCAGGTTTTTCGAATTCGAAATATATAAGTCTTTTTTTCAG
>JAGPGR010000197.1 GCA_018055865.1 Paludibacteraceae bacterium
AGTGTGGTTGTAAATATCGCCTTTTTTTATACCCAGAAGCGCATTGAAATATTCTGAAGGATATACTGTATTGCCAATCCATGTTATATCTCCGAAATAATATTTATTACCTTCATCCACTGTCAGGTAAATATCCACCGATTTTCCATCGAAGGGCACTATACTGTCCGAAACGACGTAGGCATCCCGATAACCGTGCTCGTTGTACGCTTCTTCAATCAGCGCTTTGTCTTCTTCGAATTTATCCTGTATGAATTTTTTCGAACGGAGCACATTCTGAATACTGTTGTCGTTCGTTTTTTTCATAGCCTTATCTATCTGTCTGACTGTAAGAGCATTGTTTCCTGTCACGTAGATTTTATGTACTTTAATTTTTTCTTTTTTATCTACAGTAATGTCTACTTTTACATAATTGGGCTTTTCTGCATCGTCTTTTTGAAGAATTTTAATGTCAGCGTTGGCAAATCCTTTTTCATCCAGGTATCGTTTTATTTCGAGTTTAGCCCTGTCGGTCATGTTTGGGGTAATCTGCTTTTCTTTCTGGATACCGATTTTAGCGGTAAGATCATCTATTTCGGTCTTTTTAAGTCCGTTGAAGGATATGTCGGATACACGCGGACGCATTACCAGGCGAATAGTGATCCATATTTTATCATCTTCGTAGCGGGTTTGGAGGATATCGACATCTGAAAACATGGACTGCTCCCAGAATTTTTTCACAGCATTGGTTATTTCAGTGCCGGGAATGGATATTTTTTGACCCACAGAAAGCCCCGAAAAGCCAATTAGCACAAAGTCATCGTAAGCTTCAGCTCCTTCAACGCTGATGCCGGCAATCGTATTTTCTTTGGGTTGACCGTAGTCAATGGGTGGCAGGTCTTTTGAAACGACAGGTATTGAATCCGCGGTGGTTGGTGTTTGCGCCGAAACAGAAAAACCGAAAACGATCAGGAAACAAAATGTCAAAAAAGTATTGTAGTGCATGTAATATATTGAATATCTTCTAATTTCTATTTTTTTATTATTTACCAAACCGGCGTTCGCGTGTCTGAAACTCAGCAATTGCTTCGTAGAGATTCTCTTTTCTGAAATCGGGCCAGTGTGTGTCTGTAAAATACAATTCGGAGTATGCCAGCTGCCAAAGTAGAAAATTACTGATTCTGATTTCACCACTTGTACGAATCATCAGGTCGGGATCAGGGATATTTTTGGTGGTAAGATGCCCTGAGATAATCTCATCCGTTATTTCGTCGGTGTTCAGTGTTCCTTCCTTTACCATGTCTGCTATTTGCTTCACAGCATTCGTTATTTCCCAGCGTGATGAGTAACTCAAAGCCAGTACAAGGTTCATTCTGCTGTTTTTGCTTGTTTCCAGTATGCAGCGGTTGAGCTTTTCCCGGGCTCCGGCAGGCAATCTGTCCAAATCGCCGATAGCCATCAGGCTGATGTTGTTTTTGTTGAGAGTCGGCGTTTCTTTTTCTATTGTGTCAATCAAAAGCTCCATTAAAGCATCTACTTCCTCTTTGCATCTTTTCCAGTTTTCGGTTGAGAAAGCATACAATGTCAGATATTTTAATCCTATTTCGGCAGCTGCTTCGGCGCATTCTCGAACTGAAACCACTCCGTGCTGATGTCCGTATGCACGATCATAACCACGTTCTTTGGCCCAGCGTCCGTTGCCGTCCATGATGATAGCTACGTGAACAGGTAGTCGGTCTAAATCTATTTTTTCTTTGAAAGACATTTATTTAAAGTCAGTAGGCTGAATTTAGAAATAATTTTAAAATAACTCCGGGAATATGATTTTGATTCTACGGTTTCTTTTTTATTTTTTTCGGCTTTGCAGTTTTCTGAGAAGCCGGTTTTCTTCCTGCAGAGAACGAATTTTCGTTACAATCACATTCTCTGGTCCAAAAATCATAACTGAACCCGATGCTAAAGCCCGAAAGCATATCATGATTCATCGGATTGAATATCGTTGCGGGCAGCGGATTGTCAAATTGAGCCAATCCCTCCAAATCATCACCCAGCAAAAGCCTGTTAGTAAGTTGCAGATTGAAATTCCACCGTTGTGCAAATTTCATTTTAAAGCCCACACCAAACGGAATAGTGAATGTGTAGTTTCTTCCCATTGCGTCGTTGTATGCAGGCATTATTACACCGCCTATTCCGGCAAAAATAAAGGGTGAATACCTTTTGCTGAATCTTTTGTAAGGATTATTTTCCAAATCAAAAAAATTAAATTCACCCCAAACGTCCATTACATGAAGTGAATTGTTCAGCATGGCATTGTAGGTATCCGAAGCATCTTTATATGAGTAATTTCCCCTTGCCGAAGTATAATCATAGCCCAAACGTAACGCCAAACGCTGGTTGAACCGGTAGCGAAACACAGCCCCGATGTCGGACTTCATGTTTTGCAGGTTTGAGAAAAACAAATCCCGGTTTGCAATTGAATTTGCATCACCGGCATAAACGTTTAATCCTGTCTGTACACCAATTTCAGCCCTGTAAGGGTCGTTTTGAGTGAAGGCAGGTAAATGGTTCAAAATCAGTAATAAACTCAAAAAAGCAAATTTTCGGACGTGTACAATCATGTCAGCAATTCATAAATGAATAGTAAGTATATTGTACAACGGATTTTTGAGCATTTAATTTTGTAGTACCCATTTAAATTGCTCACAAAAGTAGTGATAATCTTTGTAATATAAGGTAATCGGCAGAAATTAGAAGGGTTAATTTAACAATTAATTGCAAAATGTGGAAGTCTTTTTGGTTACTTAAACCTTATGTGAAGAAAACAATCAGATGAACTCTGTTTGTAGTATTTCAAGTGCAGCGTTTTCTTTAGCAGTCATCTCTGCGCGGCTCCCTTCGGTCTTGTCATCCTGACCGCACAAATGCAAAATACCATGAATGATGATGCGGTATAATTCCCGCAGATAATCTATTGCCAACTCATTGGCGTTGGATAAAACAGTGTCGATGCTGATAAAAATATCGCCCGAAATAATTTTTCCGCTGCTGTAATCAAAGGTAATAATATCGGTGTAGTAATTGTGTTGCAGAAACTCCTTATTCATCTCCAAAATGCGCTCATCATCACAGAAAATGTAGTTGATATGACCCGCTTTTCTGCCATGCGAAGCAGCTACCAGCTTTATCCATCTACTGACTCTGGTTTGGTCAATTTCAGGAAGTTCGATATTTTCGGAAAGGAAAGAAATCATATATTGGTTTATTGGAAAATTAGTTGAGTGGGAGGTTGTATCAAAAATATCGTTTTGAGACTGCCCCTAACCGACATTAATCGTCGGCTTTGAATGGTTAAACAGGTCTATTGGTTTAATGAGTTGATTTCATTCTTTTACAATCCGTACGACTTACATTCCTGTCTGTCATTTTTCAAACATACAAAAAAGGTCTGTTCTCCTAAAAGCGTATAAATTCATCCTTTGCACGCTGCAATTCGTGTAATTCGTCTTAATTCCAGCAATTCGTATTTCTAATGAAAAAACAAATACCCCAGCAAAATGGCTGCCGTAATTCCTATAAAATCGGCTGCCAACCCTGCAATGACTGCATACCGGGTGTTGGTAATTTTCACGGAACCAAAGTATACAGCCAGAATATAAAATGTAGTGTCAGTAGAACCCTGAATAATTGACGAAAGTCGCCCCACAAAAGAATCGGCTCCAAATTCTTTCATCGTTTCCACCATCATGCCTCGTGCGCCGCTTCCGCTCAGCGGTTTCATAAATGCGGTTGGCAGCGCTTCTACAAAATCGGTATTGGCTCCTGTAGCAGCTACCAGATAACGAATTCCGTCCACCAGCAAATCCATGGCTCCCGAGGCACGAAACATGCCAATGGCCACCAAAATGGATACCAGGTAAGGAATGATGCCAACAGCTACCTGAAAACCATCTTTGGCACCTTCAATAAAGGAACTGTACACGTTAATTTTCTTACGGGCTGCCATCACTACGAATGCAACAATGATGGATAGAATGATAAATGCAGCCGCAAAACTGGAATAAGCTGTAATTTGTTCTTGCGAAAGACGGCTGAAAAAATACACTAAGCCGATAATAAATCCTACAAGTGAAATCAGAACGCCCATGACAACCCGGTTGAACAGATTTATTTTCTGAATCACGGCAACCAGAATAAGCCCCGAGAGCCATGCGCAAAGCGTGGCGACAACAATGGGCAAAAACACATCAGCCGGATTTACTGCTCCGAATTGAGAACGATACATCATCACAGTCATCGGTACCAGTACAAGTCCGGCTGTGTTGAGCACCAGAAACATTATCATCGGATTGGATGCCGTGTCTTTTTTCGGATTCAGCTCCTGCATCTGTTTCATGGCCTGTAAGCCCATAGGTGTGGCTGCGTTGTCCAACCCGAGCATGTTGGCCGACATATTCAGAAAAATACTGCTCAGTGCCGGATGATCTTTAGGGAGTTCGGGATAAATGCGGCTGAAAAACGGCGCA
>JAGPGR010000010.1 GCA_018055865.1 Paludibacteraceae bacterium
GTAACGAAGTAATCATTGACCGTGAAACGCTAATTGATTCCAATCATATTGACCTGATCATTGAATCGGGAACTCAAAATATACTACTGCATAAAGACGACGCGAACCAGAGTGATTACGCAATCATTTACAATACGTTGCAAAAAGACCCGAGTAACTCTGAGAAAGAAGCCGTACTGTATATTTATCGCCAGTTGCGTAACGCCGAACCTGCCGATGATTCATCGGCCCGCGAGGTAATTAACAACTTATTTTTCTCTGAAAAGAGATACGACCTGGGTGATGTGGGTCGTTTCCGAATTAACCGGAAATTGAATCTGACAACCGGACAGGATACAAAAGTATTGACCAAAGAAGATATAATCGAAATTATAAAATACCTGGTCGAACTGATCAATTCTAAAGCTGAAGTGGATGATATTGACCACCTTAGCAATCGTCGTGTACGTACTGTAGGCGAACAACTTTACAATCAGTTCGGAGTAGGGCTGGCCCGTATGGCCCGTACCATACGCGAACGCATGAATGTGCGTGATAATGAGGTGTTTACTCCGGTTGATCTGATCAACTCCAAGAGTATTACATCTGTTATCAATTCATTTTTCGGAACCAATGCGCTATCACAATTTATGGATCAGCAAAATCCATTGGCCGAAATCACTCACAAACGTCGTCTGTCGGCACTCGGACCAGGCGGCTTGTCACGTGAGCGTGCCGGATTTGAAGTACGCGACGTTCACTATACTCATTACGGACGACTTTGTCCGATTGAAACTCCCGAAGGTCCGAATATCGGATTGATATCGTCGTTGTGTATATTTGCAAAAATCAATAATTTAGGATTTATTGCAACTCCTTACCGCAAAGTGACCGACGCAAAGGTTGACATTACGCCGACGGGAATTTCTTACTTTACCGCTGAAGAAGAAGAAGATTTAGTAGTAGCTCAGGGTAATGCCCCTCTGAATGACGACGGCAGTTTTATCCGTAAAACTGTAAAAACGCGATTAGGAGCTGATTTTCCCGTAGTTGAACCAACTGCCGTTCATTTAATGGACGTTTCACCTTCACAGATTGCTTCAATTGCCGCTGCATTAATTCCGTTCCTGGAGCATGATGATGCTAACCGTGCTTTGATGGGATCGAACATGATGCGTCAGGCTGTGCCGCTGCTTCGTTGCGAATCTCCCATTATCGGAACAGGTATCGAAGGTCAGCTGATTCGCGATTCACGCACACAAATTATTTCAGAAGGCGAAGGAGTCATCGAGTTTGTGGATGCAACGACTATAAAAATAAAATATGTACGATCAGAAGAAGAAGAGTTTGTAAGTTTTGACACAGCTGTAAAAACGTATACATTACCTAAATTCCTGAAAACCAACCAGAATACCACTATCGACCTTCGTCCGATTGTAAAAAAAGGAGATAAGGTGAAAAAAGGTCAGATTCTGACAGAAGGGTATGCAACCGAAAAAGGCGAATTAGCACTGGGAAAGAACCTGAAAGTGGCATTCATGCCGTGGAAAGGTTACAACTTTGAAGATGCTATCGTTATTAACGAAAGAGTGGTTCGCGAAGATATATTTACGTCCATTCATGTGGTGGAACAATTGCTTGAAGTTCGTGAAACCAAGCGCGGTATCGAAGAGTTCACTGCTGACATTCCGAACGTAAGCGAGGAAGCAACACGCGATTTGGATGAAAACGGAATTATCCGCATCGGAGCACGCATTGAACCCGGAGATATCATTATCGGTAAGATCACACCAAAAGGCGAATCAGACCCTTCGCCCGAAGAAAAATTGCTTCGTGCAATATTTGGAGACAAAGCCGGTGACGTGAAAGACGCTTCGCTCAAGGCTACTCCGTCACTTTCGGGCGTTGTGATAAGCAAACGTTTATTCTCCAAAGCACAGAAAAACCGCAAAACAAAACTGGCAGATAAAGCTGTATTGCCTAAGCTGGATGAAGAATTCGAAGAACACTCAGCCAAACTGAAAGATACGCTGATCGAAAAGTTGTTGTTGATTATTGAAGATAAAGCTTCGGCAGGTGTAAAGGATTACCTCGGAGCCGATATTATTTCAAGAAACAGCAAATTTACTGCTGAAAGATTGAGAGAAATAGACTATACTACTATTCAATTGTCCAAGTGGACTACCGATAGTCATAAAAACGAGCTGATTCGCCAACTGATTCTTAATTATTTACAGAAATACAAAGAACTTGACGCTCAGATTAAACGACAGAAATTCAATATTACCATTGGAGATGAACTTCCAAACGGAATAGTTCAGATGGCTAAAGTGTATATTGCCAAAAAACGCAAAATCCGCGTTGGTGACAAAATGGCCGGTCGACACGGTAACAAAGGCATTGTATCGCGTATCGTTCGTCAGGAAGATATGCCATTTCTTGAAGACGGAACTCCGGTAGATATAGTGCTTAACCCACTGGGTGTGCCTTCACGAATGAACCTGGGGCAGATTTTCGAAACTGTGCTTGGTTGGGCCGGTAAAGAACTGGGCTTGAAATTTGCAACGCCAATTTTTGACGGAGCAGATTTGAGCGACCTGGATGAATGGTGCGACAAAGCCGGCGTACCACGCTATGGCAAAACATATCTGTACGACGGAGGAACCGGTGAACGATTTGACCAAACTGCCACGGTGGGTGTGATTTATATGCTCAAACTGGGTCACATGGTCGATGATAAAATGCATGCCCGTTCTATCGGACCTTACTCGCTTATAACCCAGCAGCCATTGGGAGGTAAAGCTCAGTTTGGAGGTCAGCGTTTCGGCGAAATGGAAGTTTGGGCGCTTGAAGCGTTCGGCGCTTCGCATATTCTACAGGAAATTCTGACCGTGAAATCCGATGATGTGATGGGACGAGCCCGCACTTACGAAGCAATTGTAAAAGGCGATCCTATGCCAGCACCCGGAATTCCCGAATCACTGAATGTTTTATTGCACGAACTCAGAGGTTTGGCATTAAGTGTGAATTTGGAATAAAAGCCCGGCCAATCCCTCCCCGAACGAAGGGAGGGCTTTTGGAATTTACCGTATTATTTTTTTTTACAAGTGATGTGTTTTGCTTACCTGAATTCTAATCAGATTTCTGCAAAATATAAACTGCAAACTATAAACTTTATAAAAAATGGCTTTTAAAATAGATAATAAATCAAAAAGTAGTTTTAGTAAAATCTCAATAGGATTGGCTTCACCCGAAGAAGTGTTGAAACTTTCGAGTGGTGAGGTTCTGAAGCCTGAAACTATCAATTATCGTACATATAAACCCGAACGCGACGGATTGTTCTGCGAACGAATTTTCGGACCAACCAAGGATTTCGAATGTCATTGCGGAAAATACAAACGAATCCGTTACCGGGGTATCGTTTGTGATCGCTGTGGAGTAGAAGTGACGGAGAAGAAAGTACGTCGTGAACGTATGGGACACATACAGCTTGTTGTGCCCGTTGCACATATCTGGTACTTCCGTTCATTGCCCAACAAAATCGGATACCTGCTCGGAATGCCTACCAAAAAACTGGATGCTATCATTTATTACGAGAAATATGTGATTGTACAGGCCGGAATTCTTGAAAACAACGAAAATATCACGTATGGCGAATTGCTCACCGAAGAAGAATATCTGAATTTACTGGATACCCTTCCGCGTGATAATCAGATGCTTGAAGATACCGATCCGAATAAATTCATTGCCAGGATGGGTGGTGAAGCCATCTATGATTTGCTCAATCGACTTGATTTGGACGTGTTGTCATACGATTTGCGAAATAAAGCCAACACCGATACATCGCAGCAACGCAAAACAGATGCATTGAAACGCCTTCAGATTGTTGAATCGTTTCGCGCATCCAAAAACCGCAATAAACCGGAATGGATGGTTATCAAAGTAGTGCCTGTAATTCCACCCGAATTACGCCCGCTGGTACCGCTGGATGGTGGTCGTTTTGCCACATCCGATTTGAATGACCTGTATCGCCGTGTAATTATTCGCAACAACCGGTTGAAACGACTCATCGAAATTAAAGCTCCCGAAGTAATTTTACGTAATGAAAAACGTATGCTTCAGGAATCGGTTGATTCGCTGTTTGACAACTCACGCAAGTCGAGTGCCGTTAAAACAGATGCAAATCGTCCGCTGAAATCACTGTCCGACAGCTTGAAAGGTAAACAAGGACGATTCCGTCAGAACCTGCTTGGAAAACGTGTGGATTATTCTGCCCGTTCGGTTATTGTGGTAGGTCCTGAACTCAAAATGCACGAATGCGGGATTCCTAAAGATATGGCTGCCGAACTTTACAAACCGTTTGTTATCCGTAAACTCATTGAAAGAGGAATAGTAAAAACGGTAAAATCGGCCAAAAAAATAATTGACCGCAAAGATCCGGTGATTTGGGATATATTAGAGTACGTGATGAAAGGACATCCCGTATTGCTAAACCGTGCCCCGACACTTCACCGACTGGGTATTCAGGCATTTCAGCCGAAAATGATTGAAGGAAAAGCCATTCAGCTTCACCCCCTGTCCTGTACAGCTTTCAACGCTGACTTCGATGGTGACCAGATGGCTGTGCATTTGCCCCTTGGCAATGAAGCTATTCTGGAAGCACAGATGTTGATGCTTGCTTCGCATAATATATTGAATCCGGCCAATGGAGCTCCTATCACAGTTCCGTCGCAAGACATGGTTCTTGGTTTGTATTACATTACCAAACCGCGTCCCGGCGCCCGAGGCGAAGGCCTTATTTTCTACTCTCCAGAAGAAGCCGAGATTGCATATAACGAAGGCGTTGTAGATCTTCACGCTATCATTAAGGTGAGAACCAAAGACCTGGATGAAAATAACCAGTTGACAACCAAATTGATTGAAACTACCATCGGAAGAATTTTATTTAATAAAAATGTTCCGTCTGAAATGGGATTTATCAATGAGTTGCTCTCCAAAAAATCGCTCCGTGACATTATCGGACGTGTAATAGAAACCTGCGGTGTGGCCCGTACAGCACAATTCCTGGATGATATTAAGGATATGGGTTATTACATGGCTTTCCGTGGCGGATTGTCGTTCAACCTGAGTGATGTTATCATTCCGGACGAAAAAGAGAAGCTGGTGAAAGAAGGTAACGACGAAGTGGAAGAAATTATGAATAACTACAACATGGGATTCATTACTCCGCGCGAACGTTACAATCAGATAATTGACACCTGGACACACGTGAACACCAAATTGTCGAACGTATTGATTAAGCAACTGGCCGAAGACCGTCAGGGATTCAACTCCATGTACATGATGCTTGATTCAGGAGCCCGTGGTTCCAAAGAACAGATTCGTCAGTTGGCAGGTATGCGTGGATTGATGGCAAAACCTCAAAAATCAGGAGCAGAAGGAGGACAAATTATCGAAAACCCGATTTTATCCAATTTTAAGGAAGGACTTTCGGTGCTTGAATACTTTATTTCTACTCACGGCGCCCGTAAAGGGTTGGCAGATACAGCTCTTAAAACAGCCGATGCCGGTTATCTGACTCGTCGTTTGGTTGACGTTTCACAGGATGTGATCATCAACGAAGAAGATTGCGGAACCTTGAGAGGACTGGTAGCTACGGAAGTAAAAAATAACGAAGATGTGATTTCATCACTTTTCGAACGTATTCTGGGACGTGTTTCGGTTCACGCTATTTATCACCCGCTTACCGGAGAACTGATTGTAGAATCAGGAGAACAAATTACAGAATCAAAAGCTAAAATAATCGAAAGTTCGCCTATTGAACGGGTTGAAATTCGCTCGGTTCTTACCTGCGAATCGAAGAAAGGTGTTTGTGCAAAATGTTACGGACGGAATCTTGCCACAGGTCGTTTGGTTCAAATGGGTGAAGCTGTGGGTGTTATTGCAGCACAGTCTATCGGTGAACCGGGTACACAGCTCACGCTTCGTACATTCCACGTTGGTGGTATTGCCTCCAACATAGCTGCCGAATCAAAAATTACATTGAAATACGACGGGCGTCTTGAATTCGACGAACTTCGTACTGTAGATGCAAAAGATGAAGAAGGTAATGAGTATCGCGTAGTGGTAAGCCGATTGACCGAGATGCGTGTTGTGGATTCCAATACCGGAATTGTGCTGACAACTCAAAATGTACCTTACGGATCTAAATTATTTGCAAAACAGGGCGAAATGGGTAAAAAAGGTCAGTTGATTTGTACCTGGGACCCTTTCAATGCTGTTATTATTGCAGAAATTGAAGGAAAAATTGAATTTGAAGATGTGATAGAAAATGTAACCTTCAAAAACGAAGTAGATGATACTACCGGACTCCGTGAAAAAATCATTATCGAATCCAAAGATAAAACCAAAGTTCCGAGTGCCAACATTCTGGATCCCCAGGGTAACATCATACGGACATACAACCTGCCCGTAGGCGCTCACCTTGTGTTGGACGAAAAAGCTGATATAAAAGCCGGCCAGATGTTGGTGAAAATTCCGCGTGCGGTAGGTAAAGCAGGCGATATCACGGGTGGTCTTCCCCGGGTAACGGAATTATTCGAAGCACGTAATCCTTCCAATCCGGCCGTAGTGGCTGAAATTGACGGAGAAATAAACTTTGGAAAGATCAAGCGTGGGAATCGTGAAGTGTCGGTAACATCCAAAACCGGTGAAGTTAAGAAATACCTTATTCCGCTTTCCAGACAAATACTCGTTCAGGAAAATGACTTTGTTCGTGCGGGAACTCCTCTTTCTGACGGAGCTACCACACCGGCTGACATTTTGGCTATAAAAGGTCCTACAGCAGTGCAGGATTATATTGTAAATGAAGTGCAGGATGTATACCGCTTGCAAGGAGTGAAAATCAACGATAAGCATTTTGAAGTGATTGTTCGTCAGATGATGCGCAAAGTAGAAATCGTTGACCAGGGCGATACCCGTTTCCTCGAAAAGCAAGTGGTGGATAAACATGAGTTTATGGAAGAAAACGACAGGATATGGGGCAAGAAAGTAATTATTGACGCCGGTGATTCGGATAACCTGAAGCCCGGTCAGATAATTACAGCCCGTAAACTCAGAGACGAAAACAGCGTACTGAAACGGAAAGACTTAAAAGTGGTTCAAACTCGTGATGCTGTAGCGGCTACTTCGAGTCAGGTATTGCAGGGTATTACCCGTGCAGCACTTCAGACTACCAGCTTCATGTCGGCTGCTTCGTTCCAGGAAACAACCAAAGTACTGAACGATGCTGCTATCAACGGCAAGATAGATAAGTTGGAAGGATTGAAAGAAAACGTAATATGCGGTCACCTCATTCCTGCCGGAACCGGCTTGCGAGAATATGAGAAAATCATTGTAGGCTCACGCGATGAGTACGAAAAGATGCTGGATGCGCGTAAAAATGTAACGGATATAGCTCAGAATTCAGATTTGGATGAAGTAGAGTAATAGAAATCATGAATCAAACAGGGATAAAAATGGCACAATCAAAAAGGTTGTGTCATTTTTTTTCAGCATGAATATCAGGATGGATCTGCATGTACAAAATTTTCATCATTTTTTTTTATTCCTGAATTTCTTAAATAACCTTGCTTACCTATCTTTCAACGATTTGAAATCTGTAAGAAAGAAATTAAATGCCGATTTTGACGAATTATATTTGCTCAATATAAAAAATAAACGTACTTTAGTGGAGCGTTTTATGAAAAAGTATTCATCTGAAATTCACAAACATGAAGGAAAATAACTATTGTATAATCATGGCAGGAGGGCTTGGTGCTCGTTTCTGGCCTTTCAGCAGGAATGAAAGACCTAAGCAATTTCTTGATTTTTTCGGAACAGGACGCTCCCTGCTGCAAATGACCTACGACCGGTTCAGAAATGTGGTTCCTGCATCCAATATTCTGATTGTATCTAATGTGATATACAAAAATCTCATTTTGGAACAGTTGCCGGAAATAAAGCCTGAACAGGTACTTCTCGAGCCAGCCCGCAGAAATACAGCCCCTTGTATAGCATATGCCGTGAACAGGATAAAAGCGGTGGCTAAGAATGCGAATATAATCGTTGCTCCTTCTGACCATCTGATACTGAAAGAAGAGCGTTTCATTGAAACCATCCGGGAGGGGTTGGATTTTGTAGAAAAGAACGATAGCCTGCTCACGTTGGGCATCAAGCCCAGCCGACCGGAAACGGGTTATGGCTACATTCAGGTTGATGAGGGTGCAACCAATCCCCGAAAAGTGAAAACATTTACCGAAAAACCCAATGCCGAACTGGCTCAGGTGTTTTTTGAAACAGGTGAGTTCTTCTGGAATTCGGGTATTTTCCTGTGGAATCTGAAAACTATTGATGTTGCTTTCAATATTTACCTGCCGGAGGTTGCTGCTAAATTCACTGCCGGAGCTGCTTTTTACAACACAGAAAAAGAGCAGGATTTTATCGATGAGATGTATCCATCATGCCCCAATATTTCCATTGATTACGGAGTAATGGAAAAAGCGGATAGCGTGTACGTACTTTGTGCAGAATTTGGTTGGTCGGATTTAGGTACGTGGGGTTCTCTGTACGATCTCTCGGACAAAGATGAAAATCAGAACGTAGTGCTTAAATGCGATACTATTCTGTACGATAGTAAAGATAATATAGTAGCATTGCCCAAAGAGAAACTGGCTGTTATTCAGGATTTGAGCGGATACATTGTGGCCGAATCCGAAAATGTGCTGTTAATATGTAAACGTGACGACGAACAACGAATCAGGCAGTTTGTAAACGATGCCAATTTCAAATTCTTAGGAAAATATTCGTAGTTTATAGTTTATAGTTTATAGTTTCAGTTTTCAGTTTTCAGTTTTCAGTTTTCAGGCTTATAGTTTTAATCCTGATAACCAGCGGGATCCGAACTTCAAACTTCAAACTTCAAACCTGAAACTTGAAACTCCTAACTCCTAACTCCAAACTTCAAACTTCTAACAAAGAATTCCAACTCTCTTCCATGTCTGATATTATTAATTTACTGCCCGATTCAGTTGCCAATCAGATTGCTGCCGGTGAAGTTATTCAGCGTCCTGCTTCAGTAGTGAAGGAACTGGTGGAAAACTCCATTGATGCAGGTGCCCGAAATGTTCAGGTTGTGATTAAAGATGGAGGAAGCACACTGATTCAAATCATTGACGACGGAAAGGGAATGAGCGAAACGGATGCCCGTATGTCGTTCGAGCGGCATGCCACTTCCAAAATCAAACAGGCGGAAGACCTCTTCTCACTCCGAACCATGGGCTTCAGAGGCGAGGCACTTGCCTCTGTGGCAGCGGTGGCACAAGTAGAAATGCGAACCAAGCGGGAGGAAGACGAATTGGGGACACTGATAGAAATAGCAGGAACACGGGTATTCCGGCAGGAATCGGTTCAATGCGACACGGGAACCAATATTTCGGTCAAAAATCTTTTCTTCAATGTGCCTGCGCGGCGCCGTTTTCTGAAATCACAATCCACAGAGATGACGCATGTAAGGAACGAATTTTACCGGATTGTGCTCGTTCATCCCGAAATAAGTTTTTCTTTGTTCGACGGAGAAACGGAAATGATGGCGCTGCCCGTTTCGTCGGTCAAAGCAAGAATAGAAAACGTATTCGACACGTTTTCCAAAAAGAGAATGGATCAACAACTACTTCCGATAGAAGCCGGTACGGGTCTGTTGAATATCCGGGGTTTTGTGGGCCGACCGGAGTTTGCCCAGAAAAATGCCCATCAGTATTTCTTTGTCAATGAGCGATATATGCGTCATCCGTATTTTCACAAGGCTGTGATGGTAGCTTACGACAAATTAATCAAACCCGGCGAAAATCCGAACTATTTTATTTATTTCGAAATCGATCCGAATTCTATCGATGTGAACGTTCATCCTTCTAAAACGGAAATCAAATTTGAGAATGAGCAGGCTGTATGGTCAATTGTACTGGCAACGGTGAAAGAATCACTGGGGAAATTTCAGGTAATGCCGCCTCTGGATTTTGATCAGGAAGGATCGCCCGAAATTCCGGTTTTTAATTCAAGTACTCCGATAGTGCCTCCCCGAATCAATTTTGATCCGAGTTACAATCCTTTCGGCAAATCATCAGCCACACCAAAGCGAACTGAATATGACTGGGAGAAATTGTACGGCGATTTTAATACAAGTAAAGAAAAAATATTTCCCTCAGGGGAAAATATTGAATTTCCGTATGCTGATGCTCACTCACAGCAACAGTTCGAAATGGCGGGAACATCCGGTGATTTTCTGCAGTTCAAATCGCGATACATGCTCACCAGCGTAAAATCCGGCCTGATGCTGATTGATCAGCACCGGGCACATTTCAGAGTGCTTTTCGACCGGTATATGCTTATCATCCGCAATCAGAAGGGTACCTCCCAGCAGGTTTTATTCCCGGAAATCCTCGAACTCGATACCAACGAAACCGTTATTCTGGAAAGGATACTTCCGGAACTGCTATGGATTGGATTTGACATGGAATTGTTCGGAAAAAATGCGTATGCCATCAATGGCGTGCCTCCTGAAATGGGTGCAGGATCTTCCTTGTCGTTGTTGAAAGAGCTGATAGCCGAAGTGCAGCTTACCGGCACGGGTGTTACTGAAACAATTCAGGAAAAAATAGCGCAGGTACTAGCCAGAAAAACGGCTATTCAGTACGGACAGTCGCTTACAATGACTGAAATGACCCATTTATTCGAAGAATTGTTCAGTTGCGAAAACCATCAGTATGCTCCCGATGGAAAGTCAATTCTGACCGTATTGCTGAATGACGAAATAGAAAAAAGATTTAGATGAAATTCCGGAGGTGAAACCTTTGCTGCAAGTATCAGAAACAGAAAATGCGATGTAATTCATCGCATTTTCCAGATAATTTTGTTGTCTCATCAATCTTCTTTTACCTGCGGCATAATCAGTTTATACCCTTTTCCGTGAATGTTGATGATAGCTACATTTGGGTCATCTTTGAGCAATTTGCGTAATTTGGTAATGTATACGTCCATGCTTCGTGCGTTGAAGTAGTTGTCGTCCACCCAGATAGTTTTCAGTGCAAAGTTACGTTCCAGGATGTTGTTGGCATTTGCAGCGAGCAGATTAAGCAATTCTGATTCTTTTGTAGTCAGTTTTTTCGCTTTTCCATCAAATTCAAGCGATTGCTTTTGTGCATCGAACGTAAATCCACCAATCTGATATGTTACCACATCTTTTGATTTTTTACCACGTACACGGCGCAAGATAGATTCAATCCGATACAGCAGTTCTTCCATGCTGAATGGTTTTGACAAATAGTCGTCTGCACCCAGTTTGAATCCTTGCAGTATATCTTCTTTCATTGATTTGGCTGTAAGGAAAATAATGGGTACTTCGTTGTTCATAGCTCTGATATCGGCAGCCAGTGCGAATCCGTCTTTTTTCGGCATCATCACATCAAGCACGCACAAATCGTATTTATTACGTGAAAACGCTTTGTAGCCGGCTTCTCCATCGGGCTGCAAATCGCAGTCATACCCTTTTGTCATCAGGTATTCCCTCAATAACATGCCAAGATTTTCGTCGTCTTCGCATAGTAAGATTCTTACTTTTTCTTCGTTCATAATTTTAGTAATTTTTAAGCGTTGGTATTATTATTGTAAATTTTGTTCCTAAACCGGGTTCACTCTCCACTTTGATAGTTCCGTGATGATCATTCACTATTTTTTTCACATAAGCCAATCCTAGTCCGAACCCTTTGACATTGTGTAGATTCCCGGTTGAAACCCGGTAAAATTTTTCAAAAATCCGTTTAATATTTTCTTTTTTAATGCCTATCCCGTTGTCTTCCACGCTGATACACAGATTGTCTTTCTCATTCCACGTTTCGATACTCAGGATGGGCGACTTATCGCAGTATTTGAGCGCATTGTCCATCAGATTGAAAATAACGTTGGTGAAATGTACTTCATCTATCAGCAAGAGGTCATCCTGGGCTTTCAGACTTGTATTGATTTCACCGCCTTTGCTGGTTACTTTCAGCGAAAAACTGCTTATAATGTCTTTAATCAGGTTATTGATGTGTATTTCTGTGAGTTTGAGCGTTGCTTTTTCGTTTTCGAACATCGACATTTGCAATACTTTCTCAACCTGAAGACTCAACCGCTTTGTTTCATCTTTTATTACGTTGGACACATGTTTGAGCATGGCCGGGTTTTTGCCCACTTCAGCATCCTGCAGCATTTGCGAAGCAAGTGAAATGGTCGAAATAGGTGTTTTGAATTCATGCGTCATATTATTAACAAAATCATTCTTGATTGTGTTCAGTTGTTTCTGCCTGAAAATGATGATAATAGTAATAATGAATATTCCCAGCGTAAGCAAAATAACACCAATCGAGGGCAAAAGCAGGTTCAGCGACTCAAAAATAAAGTTTTGTTTACTCGGAAAAACCACATGAATGTACGACTCGCGCTTGGTATCCTCTCTTGGAAACAACCTCTGCACGTAAACATCTGTGTTCGGATTGCCGGCTACGTTTATTGTTTTATTGCATTGATAAATAACTTTGTTGTTATTGTCGACAATGGAATAGAAAAATGGCAATTCCACACCATTGCTCTTGAAATATGTATCCAAAATTTCATCCAGTTCAATAAAATCAACCCGCTCGCTGATATCCCGGTTTTCCGATTCGTGCAGCCAGCGGAAAACTGCCTGATCGAGTATGGTTTTTGACCGGGAGAAATTCAACTGAAATTTTTCACGCAGAAACTTCGAAGTCTCCTCAATCGTAGCCTTGCCATGACCGGTCGAAAGCCTTACTGAAGGCGTTGATGAATTTTTATTCCAATCGGTACGTACCGAATCGGTAATTCTCAGATCATTGGATCGCTTGTTATATGTGCCGGCTCTGTTGTCTTTTTGCACGTACTTATCTTCCTCCAATGTTTGTGCCAAAAATTTCAACGCTTCGTTCTCTTCCAGCAGAATAACGGTCTGAATCAGGCTTCTTTTTACCCCGTCATCGAATTGTTTTTCAGCCAGTTCTGCTGTAGATGTAAGATACCTGACCTGCAGTGCTATCAGTGCTCCAAACGTTACAGCCATCAACAATATTAATAACCAAAGCGTACTTTTTTTCATGATTATACAAAGGTAGGATAAAACGAAATGTTAATTTAACATTTAACACACTTTAACCTCGAAAAGTTTTAACAATTCAAATTAACAAATGGAGGTTTCAGTTTTTTTGTGAAATCTGCATTTTTAACATAAAACGTGTGAAAACGAAATATTGTTTATTTATTTAATTTTTTCTTTTTAACAAAAAACAATGACGCATTATTTGTAATTTTGCAATCCACGTAAATTCGATAATGAAACAGAACAGACAAAAATGGTTTTCACTATTCAGTTGTAATTTTTTTGGAGTTTTCAACGATAATTTTCTGAAAAATTCAATAATATTTGTCACTGTTGCATGGTCACTTCCTGCCTGGTTGTCGCACTCCCAGTTGATTTCCATTGTCAGTTCCTGCCTGGTCATTCCATATCTGATTTTTTCGCCCTTGGGAGGGCGGTTAGCTGTAAGGCATTCCAAACTGAAAGTATTCCGGGTGCTCAAACTGCTGGAAATACCCATCATGATGATTGCCTGCCTGGCTTTTTACATGCAATGGGTGGTACTTGCCGTTGTGTCGATGCTGATAATGGGCACTCAGAGTTCGCTTTACTCACCTTCCAAATATAGTCTCATTCGGGATATTGGCGGCGAAGAAGGCGCTTCGTTCGGAAGCGGCATGTTTGAAACGATGGCTTTTCTGGGCATTTTGCTCGGAACATTAATCGCCTCCATTGTTTCGGATCATTATTCTTTCTGGCTTTTTACCGTTATCATTCTCGGTGTAGCATTATTCGGCTATTTAGCAGCGCGGTCTATCAGGGCAGAGGAATTGCCCGCCCAAAAAACGGGCTCAGAAACACTCAATCCAATCCGCTTTGTCAGAGATAATTACCGGTACGCGCGTGATCACAAACTGGTGAACAGTGCTATTTTCGGATCGTCGGCTTTCTGGCTTATTTCGGGCATGGTGCAGATGAATGTTATAATTCATTGTAAAAATGTATATCAGGTGTCAAACTCCCTGACCGGCCTCGTCATGGCATTTGCAGCCATCGGAATAGCTGCCGGAACTTCCATTACCGGTAAGCTGTCGGGTGCTGTGGTGCGTAAAGGGTTGATTATACCAGCGTTGGGTGGTATGATTTTGTGTCTTATGCTTTTGCTGCTTATCCCACTGCCTTTTGCCGGGTTTGTAGCAGGCATTATGTTGTTTGCCGGTATTGCCGGTGTGTTTCAGGTGCCTTGTATGGCCATGATGCAGCATGCCAATCTGGGCAGAAAACGAGGCGACTCCATTGCCTACCTCAACATGGTGAATTTTATATTTATTCTTATCGGCACCGGTTTATTCTCGTTGACCACGGCGCTAACGGGCGAAAACAGTTTTGCCGTTTTCGGAGTTATGATTGCAGTCTGCGTATTGATTCTGGTCTATTTTTCGACCAGATATGCTGATTTCAGAACAGAAACATTGCAGATGTTCGGAATATCTCAGAAAACCGGAAAACAGTAATGTACTTTTTATTAAAATTTATACGAAAATACACCTGTTTTTACAATCATCAACTGGATTGAAAATAATGTATGGGATTCTAAATGACGTTTTTTTTAAATAAATGATTAACAGATGAATAGAAGATTTGTAATTTTTACTTTACTGGCAATTTTGTTTACTATTACTGCCTGCAAAAAACAGTTGCAAACATCCGGCAACGCTAATGACAGCACAGCAATAACCGGTGGGGCAGAAGGGCAGGCTGCAAACGGGAATATGCCGAATACTGCTGCCGAAATTTATGCCAAAAAACAAGTTCCCGTGATTTGTTATCACCGAATTGAAAACGGCCGAAACGATGAATATACCGTAACTCCGGCTACATTCGAAGCCCACATGAAAGCCCTTGCCGACAGCGGCTATCACAGCATAAATCCGGAACAATAT
>JAGPGR010000198.1 GCA_018055865.1 Paludibacteraceae bacterium
AAATGATGGCATCCCGCATCACTTCAACACGGTGTTCCCAACGACGTCCCTGAACATCTTTTTCGGAATCGCCGGCGGGCATCAATTGAATTAGCCCCACGCGATCGCAACTTTCAACGTCCTGTTTCCAGGGAGTTACGTGCATCCAGCGAACCGTATTCCCATTGCTCTCCACCATCATTTGATTGCTGTAATCACTTAACCAGGCCGGAACCGACATACCCTGTGCGGGCCACTCATTACTGCTTCGTTCTGCGTAGCCTTTTATTTGCAACACCCGGTCATTCAGCCATATCATGCCATCGGCAAAGCGGGTTTTGCGAAAACCGGTGCGGGTCTTTACCACATCTTCCGGTTTACCATCCACATTCAGAACTGTGTGAACAGTATATAAATAACCGTATCCCCACGACCAAAAATTTAAATTCGAAACCTTTTCACTTGCTTTTATCGTTTTTGTTTCACCTGCTGCTATTATTTCTGATTTTGATTTAAATGTTTTGATGATTTTCCCGTCCATATCTTCAATTTTCACCTCAAGCTCCACCGTTCGTTCGTCCGGAAACTCATTTTTAATTTGCGATTCTGCAAAAACCTGTGCCGACTGATTGGTAATGTCAATTTCACGGGCATAAATATACGTTCCGGTTGTTTGTAAATTGCTGTAAAGTGGTAACGTTTGGTATAAACGTGGAGCCACATGCAGATATACATTTTTGGGGATTCCACCGTAATTAGCAAAGAAGTTGCGATCGTTCCATTGATAACCTGAACCGGAAGTATGCTCTTTGTATCTCCATGAATTGTCAATACGAGCTGCCAACACATTATCCCCGTTGTAATTAACCAATTCTGTAATATCGAACCCAAAGGCCATCACTCCGTTTTCGCTCCACCCGATGGATTTTCCGTTCAGAAAGAACTCACCACCAAAACGGATACCCTCAAATTCGAGAAATATCTTCTGATTTTTGGCCGTTTTAGGAAGTCGAAAATGCTTGCGATACCAGACTACGGTATCTGTATGTTCGAGAATACTCACACGAAAGGCTTCATCTTCGTTGAAAGCAGCGGGTAGCGTCACTTTTTCCCAGGTTTTATCTGCTTTCTGTGATTGTTCAGCACCCTGCATATCACCAATTTTTAAAAGCCAGTCGGAGTTGAAGTTGTATTTTTCACGTGCTGAAGTGCCGAATGAAACACTGCAGAACAGTATTAGTACGAGAATTAGATTAAGCCTGAGATTTTTCATTTTTTAAATTTATGATGATTAATTTTTATACCTTTTTCATACTGATTTAATGACTTAAAAGGTAATTTTTACAGAATAGATTACCTCTTCAATGGTCAATTTACTCATAATAGGGTGACGAAATCCGCTGATTTTCGATCTCCCCTTTCATTTTAAGAAGAATTTCCGGGTATTCTGACGCCAGGTTATTTTTCTCAAAGGGATCTTTGGAAATATCATACAACTCCAATTCGCTGTTTTTCTTTACCGAAACGGCTTTCCAATTCCCATTCCGGACAGCTACCTGCTGGCCCGGAAATTCCCAATACAAAAAGCGGTCACCAGTGTTTTGTTTTTTTCCTTTCAGTAAGGGCAGAATACTTATTCCATCTACATGTTGAGGCAGTTTCGCACCGGCACACTCAGCCAGAGTAGGCAATACATCCGGGAAATAAATCAAATCGTCTTTTATCTGACCCTGTTTTATTTTCTTAGAGTAATTCACTATAAACGGCACTTTGATACCGCCTTCATAAAGCAGCGCCTTTCGTCCCCGTAAACCTGCATTGCAATTCAGCTCTTCGAGTGGAGCCTGAGCTGCGCCTCCGTTATCTGAAGCAAAAATAATGAGTGTATTGTCACGTAAGTTGTTTTTTTCCAGGTAATCAATCAGTTTTCCCACCGCTTTATCGGTATGAGTAATCAGTGCAGCATATAGTTTTGCGGTTTCCGAAAGCGGCATGGATGCGTAAGGTTCCACGCTGTTGATAAAATACGGTTCGTGCGGCACATCGAAAGCCAGGTAAAGGAAAAACGGATTTTTCCTGTTTCTTTCAATAAAATCGATGGATTCCCGAACGGACAAATCGCTGTTGTGGATGCCACGGGCATTGTTCTCATTTTCAGGAATTACTTTCAATTCACGATTGTAAAAACGAGTTTCAGGATAATAGTAAGGTGTATTGGAAGTTTCGTAACTCACCAGCCACCCGTAAAACTCATCAAATCCCCGGTCGAGGGGACCTGCTCCCGGATTAAAGCCATCCAAATGCCACTTGTTTACAATGCAGGTTCGGTATCCGGCTTCGGAAAGTATCGTACCAATGGTGGTGTCTTGCGGAAGCAAATGCATCCGGCGGATTGGATTTCCGTTTTTCAGTCCGGGAAGCCCGCCTTTTTTGGCAAAATTATCGCGTACTGTAGCATGTCCGGTGTGCTTTCCGGTGAGTAAAGCACACCTTGATGGCGAACTTACCGCCGATCCTGCATAAGCCTGCGTGAATCGGATTCCTTCTGCAGCCAATTTATCGATGTTCGGCGTTTGAATAACCTTGTTTCCATAGCACGACAAATCACCGTAACCCATATCGTCCGCTAAAATAAAAATGATATTCGGACGGGTATCTTTCTGCTGTCCGGCAGCCGGTAATGTAACAGCTGTCAGACTAATAAAAGTCGGTAATAACTTATGGAACGATTTCATGGCAAACTATCGTAATTAGTAAAGTTGTGTTTTTTGGTGAAGTCCTTAATGGAAGCGAGTTCGTCCCGGCTTTTTAATAAAACCATAATGTCGCTCCTACGGAGCTCTATATGTTAATATAATTCATTTTCTACCATAATATCGCACCTCTGGTGCTGAAAATGCAGCCTCGTAGAGGCAATATCAGGATAGAATATTATTGGCGTAAAAAGTTAAGCCGACTTCATCTTAAAAGAGAATTACTTTTTGTTGAGTTTCATGATTTCTACAGCCGTATCGATAATTAATCCGAGTCCGTGTTTTTCGTTATCGCCTACCGGCCTGTTGAAATAGAACGGCAGGTCGTCACTGATTCCGGTGCCCACGCACACGTTGGTGAATCGTCCGTCTTCGGTGATTTCCTGTTTTTTCAGCACATTCCAGCCAGTCTTTGCAATGCTGGCATAGGATGAATCCACCCATTTATTGTTCACCGCTTTGGCAATGCTGTAAACAAACATAGCCGTTACAGAAGATTCATCGTAAGAATCGGCACGATCAAGCAACTGATTCCACATGCCGTTAGCATTCTGCCAACGTGAAGCTCCTACTATTTGTTTGTCCAGCAGCGAGATAAGTTCAGCTCTTTTCGGATAATTTTCCGGCATAGCTTCAATTAAATCAGCCAGTGAAAGCATAATCCAACCATTTGCTCTGCCCCAGTATGCAACGCCGTTTCTCTTCAAATCGGTGTAATAGCAATGATAATAAAGTTGTTTTTCGGGACTCCAGAGGTATTTGTCGATATTGATCAACTGCTTTGCTGCTTCATCGAAGTATTTCGAATCACCCGTCATTTTGCCCATTTGAGTGAGAAATGATGTTGCCATGTACGCATCATCAGCCCATACAGTCATTTTCCGGGGAAAAGTACGACACAATGTTCCGTCTTCGAGCCGGTCTTGTCTGTTCATGATATGATTGGCTGCACTATCGATGTAATCGCGGTATTCTTTCTTTTTCTCCAACTCATACACGTTGATTACAGCAGCTCCCATTGCACCGCAATCGTCCAGTTCTTTGAAATTCCAAAGTTGTCCGAAGGGCCAGTGCCAGTGTTTGCGGTCATACCGGAACGTATTTTTAAAGTACCTGTAGTTGTTGAATCCGAAAGCCACGTGATTTTTGGCATAGTCCACGTATTTTTTTTCATTCAAATACTTTCCAAGTGAAATCATTGCCATGTCGAGCACACCATTGGAGTAGTGCCATTCTGTGAGGGGACTGTTAAATTTCACATCCGTCCCTTGCGGTATTTCCCGGGTACTATTGTAAACTTTTCCATCCTTTACACCTACAAACTGATTTACAGGCTGTTTCAGGATATTATCAGCAACTTTTCGGATAGCTTCTTCATCGGTTTTTTGCTGCGCAAAGGCAGAAAACACAATCAAAAAACTAAGGATAAGAATAAATAATTTTGATTTCATATATCTGAGATTTAATTTTTAATGTTTTATAGTTGAAGTTTGACGCCTGTTTCTGACTTTCCAAATCGGTCATCGTTTAATTTCCATCCGGTTTCTCAATCGAACTGAATGGAGTAGCCGGAATATTGAATTGGTTAAATTTATCAGGTTTTGCAGGATCGAAAGATTTGAAATCTTTCACGATGTATTTTCTTAAAGGCGATTTATTATCAATCAGCCCTTTCAATATGCATTTACAAATCTGGTAACCTCCAAAACTATTGAAATGAGTATTATCAGCGAGGTCGGTTTTCTGTCCGGGAAATGTAC
>JAGPGR010000011.1 GCA_018055865.1 Paludibacteraceae bacterium
GTTTCGTCCTGTCAGATTCATACCCAGTTCCGGTTTGGTGATATGTCCCACGATACCCACGTCTTCGAGTGTAATGATTTTTTCGTAATCTTCGAGTTTGCAGGTGAAAAGCAGTTCGTAATCTTCACCGCCGTTGAGAGCGGCCGTTACGATATTCATATTCAGTTCTTCGGCCATGACAGCTGCCTGCAGGTGAATCGGGATTTTATCTTCATACACACGGCAGCCCACATTGCTTTGGGAGCAGATGTGAATCAACTCTGACGATAATCCGTCTGAGATATCCATCATGGATGTAGGAAGAATACCCTTTTCTGCCAGTTTTTGAATGATGTCTTTGCGGGCTTCAGGTTTCAGCTGGCGTTGCAGGATATATTCTTTTCCGTTGAAATCCGGTTGAATGTTTTCGTTCTGCCCTTCGAATACAAGTCGTTCACGTTCAAGCAATTGCAGGCCCATGTAAGCAGAACCCAGATTGCCGGTCACGCAAATCAAATCGTTTTCCCGGGCACCGTTGCGGTACACAATTTTCTCTTTTTCGCCTTCGCCAATGCATGTAATGCTGATGGCAAGTCCTGTAAGTGATGCGGAAGTATCACCGCCTACCAGATCGACACCGTAGTTTTCACACGCAAGCAGTATTCCGCTGTAAAGTTCTTCCAGCAACTCTACCGAAAAACGCTTGGAAACACCCAGCGAAACAGTTATTTGCTTCGGTTGTCCGTTCATGGCGTAAATGTCGGAAAAATTGACAACAGCAGCTTTGTAACCCAGGTGTTTCAAAGGAGTATAAATCAAATCAAAATGAACGCCTTCCAGTAGTAAATCTGTCGTTACAAGCACTTGTTTATCCTTGTAATCCAGCACAGCAGCATCGTCGCCAACACCCTTGAGCGATGAAGGATTTTGTAATTTAATTTTTTCGGTCAGGTGTTTGATTAATCCAAATTCACCGTATTTTGATATTTCAGTCATAAGAGCCCCTCCAACCCCCAAATCGGGGAATTATGATTTATTTTAATATAGATTACTGTTTATGTGATAATTTTCCACTCGCCTGATTTTCTCGAACCTTCACGTTTAATGATTCTCTTTTTTTTCATTGAAGAAATTAAGCGTTCCACTTGCCGACTTGTAATATTGAGATGTTGAGCAATTTCTAATGCAGTGATTTTGGGATTATTTTGAATAAGTTGCACTATCTCGTTTTCATTTATTCCGACATTTGTACCGACATTTATTCCGACATCCTGTTTTTTTTGTAAGTCTTCCATAGCCCGAAGAATACTTTTCAGCTATTTCAGCAGTCAGATTAGCAATTTTTTCTGTGATATGAAAAGGTGGTATGTAGGACATTGTTTACTAAAACTCTTAAGAAACAAACCACCCCAAGCCCCTAAAGGGGATGTGTAATTACTTTCGTCTCTTAATGAAATTAAATCACTTTTTTATTCGCAAACCACTCTTAAACTCCCCCTTTAGGGGGTTGGGGGGCCGCTATTTTATCAATTCTTCTCTGATGTCTGCCGCCTTCAAACCCGGTAGTGAAGAAAGCGTCAATCATCGCCAGTGCCTGTTCTTCAGTTATAAATCGTGCAGGAAGTGAAATCACGTTGGCATTGTTGTGCCGGCGGGCGAGTATGGCTATTTCTTCGTTCCAGCACAGTGCAGCCCGGATACCCTGATGTTTGTTTAACACCATACTGATGCCGTTGCCTGTTCCGCAAATAGAGATGCCGTAATCAAAATCTCCTTTTTCGATAGCTGTGGCCATCGGGTGAGCATAATCGGGGTAATCGCAACTTTCGGGAGAATAACAACCGAAATCTTTCAGTTCAGCTGGATTTTTTGCTTTTAAATGCTCTAAAATAACTTGTTTCATTTCGTAGCCGGCATGGTCTGAACACAGACCTATCCGCAGTTGGTCAATGGGTTTCATATTTTGTTGATTATTGGATTAATAAAGGTACGATAAATCAGGAAAACTTCTCAACATCTTCTTTGGAAATTTTTTGATTTCCGAGTATAATCAGTCTTTCCACTACGTTGCGGAGTTCACGGATATTCCCACGCCAGGTACGTTCCTGGAGCGATTTAATGGCTTTGGGGTCGAATGATTTCAGCTGTATACCCTGTTCGTTGCATATCTGCTGGGTAAAAAAGTCGACAAGCAGCGGAATATCTTCTTTGCGTTCGTCGAGCGACGGAACGTGAATCGGAATTACATTGAGCCGATGGTAGAGGTCTTCGCGGAAATTTCCCTTTTCTATTTCAGCTTTCAGATTTTTATTGGTGGCAGCAAAAACACGCACATTTATCCTGATTACTTTGTCGCTTCCCACGCGGGTAATTTCATTTTCCTGCAGCGCCCGAAGCACCTTGGTTTGTGCCGAGAGGCTCATATCGCCTATTTCATCGAGAAATATGGTCCCGTTGTCGGCTTGTTCGAATTTTCCGATTCGTTGTTTGTGAGCCGAAGTGAACGAGCCTTTTTCATGTCCGAAAAGCTCGCTTTCAATCAGCTCTGAAGGTATGGCAGCACAGTTTACCTCCACGAATGGGAATTGTGCTCGATTGCTGTTTTCATAAAGCAGGCGTGCCACCACTTCTTTTCCGGTGCCGTTTTCACCCGTTATCATCACGCGTGCATCTGTTGGAGCCACTTTTTCTATCATCTCACGTACAAGATCAATGGCCGGTGATTTGCCGATCATCGGATTTTTGGAGGCAACTTTCTTTTTTAGTGTTTTAGTTTCAGTTACCAACGTGTTTTTATCCAGGGCGTTGCGCACAGTTACCAGCATTCGGTTCAGGTCGATGGGCTTTTCGATAAAGTCGAAAGCTCCCTTTTTGATGCATTCAACGGCAGTTCCAATGTTTCCGTGCCCCGAAATCATCACTACAGGCGCTTCCACCTCTTTTTCCAGCAGTTGATCGAGCAACTCCAAACCGTCCATTTCCGGCATTTTTATATCCGAGAATATCAGATCAAATTCTTCGTTAAGGGCAGTATCCAGCCCGGTGCGCCCATTTTCGGCCAGAACCACCTTATGCTTCTCAAACTCCAGAATATCTTTCATCGTATTCCTGATGCTTCGTTCGTCGTCTATTACCAGTATTTTTGCCATAAGAATTTATCCCTGAATCCCCCGAAGGAGACATTTTTAAAAGTTACAATCTAAAAAATGTATTCAATTTTATCTCTTTATTCAAAACATCACTCATCTGATTCGTGTAATTCGTTCCAATTCGTGTAATTCGTAAATCACAAATCAAATCCGATATCCCGCCTGAAATACTTACCTTCGTATTCAATCAGTGCTGCATTCTTGTATGAAACACCCAGCGCTTCTTCTTTGTTTGTTCCGTAAGAACTTACAGCCAGTACACGGCCTCCGTTGGTCACCATTTTCCCTTCGTGTTCTTTCGTTCCGGCATGAAATACTATACTGTCGGTTACACGCTCCGTACCGGCGATTGTTTTTCCTTTTTCATACTCCTCAGGATAACCTCCCGAAACGAGCATTACAGTTGCTGCCCATCGGGTGTCAAATTCCACTTCTTTTTCATTCAGATTACCGGCGGCCACTCCTTCCAGCAGGTCTATCAAATCGGATTTCAGTCTCAACATCACCACTTCGGTTTCCGGGTCACCCATCCGGGCGTTGTATTCTATCACCAGGGGTTCTTCAGCTACTTTTATCAGACCGAAAAAGATAAAACCTTTGTACGTTATTCCATCGCTGCGAAGTCCTTCAATGGTAGGTTTAATAATTCGCTCCTCCACTTTTTGCATGAAAATGTTATCGGCAAAACTTACCGGCGATACAGCCCCCATTCCCCCGGTGTTCAGTCCCGTATCACCTTCGCCAATACGTTTGTAGTCCTTGGCTTCGGGCAGGATTTTGTAATTTTTCCCGTCGGTAATGACAAATACGGAGCACTCTATGCCCGAAAGAAATTCTTCGATAACCACCGTTTCGCTTGCTTTTCCGAATTTGCCCCCGAGCATTTGCTTCAGTTCGGCTGCTGCTTCGTGCGGCTCGTTGATGATTAAAACGCCCTTTCCGGCAGCCAGTCCGTCGGCTTTGAGTACGTAAGGCGGATGAAGGGTTTTTATAAAATCGATTCCATCTGATTGATTTTCAATCGATACACTTTTATACCGGGCAGTCGGGATGTTGTGTTTTTCCATGAATTTTTTGGAAAAATCCTTGCTTCCTTCCAACTGGGCAGCCGTTTTGTTTGGACCTATTACGGGGATGTCTTTCAATTTGTCATCATTCTCAAAAAAATCAACTATTCCTTTCACCAACGGGTCTTCGGGACCTATCACCACCATATCGATCCTTTTTTCCAAAACCGTTTGTTTTACTGCCTGAAAATCCAGAACATTGATATTCAGATTTTCACCTACTGAGGCTGTACCTGCATTTCCGGGTGCAATATATAACGTTGAGATTTTCGGGCTTTGTGCCATTTTCCATGCCAGCGCATGCTCTCGTCCTCCCGATCCGATAAGTAAGATATTCATTTTGCCAATTTATTTGGATATATTTTGTTTTTTTTTAGAAAACACTGACTCTTAACTGATTACTATTTATATGAACTAATACTCCCAAACCAGATAAGCCGAAACCAGCCAGTGATTCAGCTCATTGCCTGCTGCAGGCTGCGCCTCGGGGATGGCGATATTCAGCGTGTGATTTCCGGCCGAAAGATTGTCGAGGGGGATTGTGACCGGTGTTACGTCGCTTCCCGGGCACCAGTTGGAGCGCGACAAATCGGAGGAGCCAAGCGGCTCTTCAATCTCTTTTTCGGAACGCCCGTTGCGAGAAATATAGGCAACCGTTCTCGTCTGCAGCCACACGCCGGTAGATGGGTTGAACCTGCGGAATGAAGCGCAATCGTTTCTCCAGGGTATGAATCGGTACACTACATTTCCATCAACAGAAAGGATATTCTCTTTCTGAACAAATTCGTCGCCGCCAGAATGACCGCCATGCCCGGTTGTGATGTATTTCAAACGGATATTTTTTGCTTTTTTCGGTACGATGAACGGGATTGAGACATCCTTGCGTGAAAAGATATCCGGGATGGACTGGCCCAGGTAGAAAACCGTGTTGATAAGGGGCTCCACGTGTCTTACGGGCATTTTGTCCTGCTTGATTTTGCTTTCGAGGAAATCGAGTTCCACGCTTACGTTGTATCCTTCTTTTGTCCAGGTATCGATGTAAACTCCCACATACACTTCGCCCGTAAGCAGCGGTATTAAATCACTCACATCCTGCTTCCACACCACTTCTTTTGCCCATCCGTCGATGTACACGGGCATTCGTTTCCGGGATACGGAGTCATTCGCACCGCTGAAATGTCCCACTCCGAAGGGGGTCATGAATCGCATGATTTCCACAGTGGGCTTGTACTCCGGGCCTGGTACAATTCCGGCCAGTTTTTCGTATTTTGTACTGTCAACGGCCGGGTATTTTTTTTCACCACGGGCTATTTGTATCATGTTGATGGCCGAATGACTGGGGATGATAAAACAGGAACCCGATTTATCCCAGGGGTCGCCGTTGGATGTGAGAGTGATTTTTGCTGTAGCCGCTGTATTTCGTTTGAAAGCGGGTATATTTATTTTTTTTAGTGCAATTCGTCCGTTAGCCAGACGGATTATCGCATCGGATTCATTCACTCCGTCGGGAAATGTTGCCGGATTGAAAAGAATGTTCAATTGCTGAAATACTTGTACTTTGTGAGCCATTTGTGATGCAGCCGGTTGGACAGCGCAAAACGAAAAGATGAAAACCAAAAAGTAAACCGGTTTTTTTTTATTTGAATAGATCATGATAATCAGAGTTATTTAATGTCTTTCATTTCTTCGGAAAGAAAATGTTCCAGTTCTTCGGGTTTTACATTGATGGTGAGTTTTCCGTTCACAGCCCAGGAGATGTGCCCGGTTTCTTCGGATATTACGATGGCAATTGCATCCGTCTGTTCGGTGATACCCAACGCTGAGCGGTGTCGCAATCCCAGTCTTTTGGGGATATTCTGGTTGCTTGACACAGGCAGAATACACGCAGCAGCACTTAATCTGCGCTTGGTAATGATTAAAGCTCCATCATGCAACGGACTGTTTTTGAAGAAAATATTTTCAATCAGCCTTGAACTTATGCGTGAATCCACACTTTCGCCCGTCTGAGCAAAAAACATCAGGTCGTTTTCGCGGGTCAGCACGATTAGTCCGCCGGTTGCGGTTTTCGAAAGATTGCGGCAGGCAAGTACGATTTGAACCAGATCGTAGTCGGTTTGTGTTTGTTCTGTTACGGCGGTTTTGAAGAATCTTTTGAAATAATTCAGCACACCCCAGTTTTTACTGGACCCTATTCTGGAAAAGAAACGCTTTATTTCGGTTTGAAAAAGTACAATCAGTGCAAAAGCACCTACATTGACAACCGCATCGAATATACCGCCAAGCAGTTCCATTTTCAGTACCTGCGATACCACAAACCACACGATAATAAAGGTCATCACGCCGATAAAAACCGTGGAAGCGCCTGAGCGTTTCAAGACCCTGAAAGTACCGTAAAGCAGAACAGCTGTAAGAAATATGTCTATTATGTCTTTTATTCCGATATTAAAAACCATTTTCCTTTCAAATTAAAGATTAGAGTTGAAAATGCTTGTATTTTTCATAAATTTTTATGGTTTCTACAGCTTCTTTTACATCGTGTACGCGCAAAATGCAGGCACCATTTACCAAACCCAGCATATTGAGTGCAGTGGTGCCGTTGAGCGCTTCGTAGGGGTTCGAGTCCAGCAGGTTGTAAACCATTGATTTTCTGGAAATACCATACATCAGAGGTAATCCCAGCTGTTGAAACCAACTCATTTTGGCCAGTAATTCATAGTTTTGATCCAGAGTTTTAGCAAAACCAAATCCGGGGTCAATGATAATGTCTTTGGCTCCCAAATGCACTAAACGGGCTATTCTTTTTGAGAAAAATTCCAGCATTTCCGAAAGCATATTGTCATAGTGAGTTAGTTGTTGCATAGTCTGAGGTGTTCCGCGCATGTGGGTAAGCACATAGGCTGCTCCGGTATCGGCCACAGTTTCGAACATGGAATCGTCCAGCGTTCCACCGCTTATGTCGTTGATTAGCTGCACTCCGCATTCTTCTACTGCCCATCGTGCCACTCCGGCACGAAAAGTATCGACAGAAAGAATTGTATCCGGGAAATGCTTACGGATGGATTTCAGGGATTCGCGCAGCCTTTCCATTTCCTCCTGTTCAGAAATTTGCCTGGCCGACGGACGGGTGGAGTAAGCACCAACATCAATCATAGAAGCACCGGCTTCGAGTGCTTTCTCAACGCGGTTCAGCACATCCTTATCGTTAAATAAGCGGCTCAGGCTGTAGAATGAATCCGGTGTCAGATTGACGATAGCCATAACTGCCGGTACAGTCAAATCAACCAACTTACCGCCCAGATTAAGTTGAAAAGGGATGGAACTCATCATTAAAACAAAATATGTTTGAAAAAAATGCGTTACATAAACAGACTTATGCTCTACAAAAGTAAGAAAATAAACGCTTTTTCGTTCTGTTTTTGTAGAATTATTAAAAAAATTAAAATAAAATATACGTTTTCTGTCGAATTTGAGTTATTTAAAAGAATTGAAAATAACTGACCTGAAAGGCCGGAATTCAACATTGGCCTGTATGACAGAAATTTTGAGAACAAAAACAATTATTTACGTATGAAACGAATTCATGTTGTTAAACTATCAGGTTTTATAATAGCGGCCTTGCTCATAGCTTCCTGCGCACCGAAAGCCAAATCTGCCGACGGCTCAGCCAGGTCAAAACCGCCGAGAAATTCAACAGTTTCGACTGCAACCGGATGGACTTACGAAAATGAAAATTTCACAGGTACAAACGGATATGCCTCATCGGGATTTGCTGCTCACGAAAATTATCGCCCTCAAATACCGGCCGGCATGGTGGTAATAGAAGGAGGTACGTTCATGATGGGCGAAAAAACCGACCTGATTACCGCTCAGCGCGATAACCTCACCCGCAGGGTATCGGTAGGTTCATTCTATATGGATCAGTATGAAGTGAGCAACCTCAACTGGCGTGAATATGTGCACTGGATGGAAGTGGTTTACGGGGCCACTGCTCCGCGCCTGGTGGACAAAGCCAGACCTAATGTAGATAAAACGAGCGACCCGATGACCTACAATGAGCCTTACCTGGATCGTTATTACTCCCATCCTGCTTTCAACAATTATCCGGTAGTAGGCGTAACATGGGAACAAGCCATGGATTACTGCCAGTGGCGCACGGACCGGATGAACGAGCTGGTACTGGTAAGAGCGGGCGTGCTCGCAGAACCTGATTTTTCCTATGTTCAGCGCCAAAACAACGTGGACTCCATAGCTCAAAACTTTGTTTTCAATACTGATAAATATTTACTCCAAAGAACTTACAATCCCAAACCGGGTTCCAAACCACTGAAAAATGCATTCGGAGGAGTTCGAAAAGCCGATATGGGCGATGGGCTGATGTATCCTAATTTCCGACTACCCACCGAGGCCGAATGGGAATTTGCAGCCTACGGACTGAAAGCCGAGAAAAACGGACTGCTGGCCGAAGGACGAATATATCCATGGACTGGTGACGAGTTGCGTAATACAAAAAACGGCAAACAACAGGGCCGGATGCAGGCAAATTACGTTCGCGGACGCGGCGATATGATGGGAACAGCCGGTGACCTGAATGATAAATATACAACCACAGCACCGGTGAACGCCTACGCACCGAATGATTTTGGACTGTACAACATGGCCGGCAATGTGAATGAATGGGTGATGGATGTATATCGCTCCACATCATCGCAGGATATGGCAGAATACAATCCTTTCCGCGGCAACGAAGAACGTTCTTACCTGGCCGACTTCGAAGATGAAAGCGGAAATTATAACCTGAAAATTGACTCGCTGGGACGGGTAGCTTACGTAGTTTTACCCAAAGAAGACTTGCGTGGATTCAAAGATGGCTCCGCGCAACTGAGCACCGATTTCAAACTTTACACCGATCCAGAAGGCGAAGCTGCTCTCCAAAATAACAGACAACTGGATCCAACCGATGTGCTGGCACCCAAAATAACCAATAAAACACGCGTTTACAAAGGTGGTTCGTGGAAAGACCGCGCATACTGGCTCAATCCGGCAACGCGCCGTTACCTCGATCAGGATAAATCGGCCAACGACATCGGATTCCGATGTGCGATGACTATGTTGGGAAGTATTGACGATCAGCCGGTTAAGAAAAAAACCAGTACGAAAAAGAAAAGGTAAATCTTATGCTACACCGGTTTCGTTTTTTATCCGGTTTTCGAGTCAATTCGTTTATCCCGAAATACTTAAAAAAGAAGCATCTGTTTTTTGAACAGGTGTTTTTTTATTTCCAATAAATTTAGTTTAATGATTTAAAAGTATTAATTTTGCAGTTCGAATTACATTCAGATTAAATTTTTATGCAAAGAACAAAAATTGTTGATGCGCTGAAAAGTACAGCGTTTGGAACAGAGGTAAATATTAAAGGTTGGGTTCGTACCCGCAGAGGTAACAAAAACGTAAGTTTTATAGCATTAAATGATGGTTCAACTATAAACAACATACAGATTGTAGTTGATTTAAGTCATTTTGACGAAGAATATCTCAAACCAATCACCACCGGAGCCTGCATCAGTGTAACCGGCAAGCTGGTCGAATCGCAGGGAAAAGGTCAAAGTCTTGAAGTTCAGGCCAATGAAGTGATTATATACGGTGGAGCTGATCCCGAAACATATCCGCTGCAGAAAAAAGGACATACCATGGAGTTTTTGCGCGAAATAGCTCACCTGCGTCCGCGCACCAATACATTCGGAGCCATTTTCCGTATACGCCATCATATGGCATTTGCCATTCATAAGTTTTTCCACGAACGCGGATTTTTCTATTTTCATACTCCCATTATCACAGCTTCGGATGCCGAAGGGGCCGGACAGATGTTTCAGGTTACGACACTGGATCTCGACAAACTACCCAAAACACCCGAAGGAGAAGTGGATTTTTCTGACGATTTCTTCGGACGACCAGCCAATCTGACCGTTTCGGGGCAACTCGAAGGTGAGCTGGCAGCCATGGCGCTTGGAGCTATTTATACGTTCGGACCTACCTTCCGGGCCGAAAATTCCAATACGCCGCGCCACCTTTCGGAGTTTTGGATGATAGAGCCGGAAGTGGCTTTCAACGAAATAGAAGAAAACATGCAACTGGCACAGGATTTTATTCAGTATTGCATTCAATGGGCACTGGATAATTGCCAGGACGATTTGAATTTTCTGAACGACATGTACGATAAAGAGCTGATAGAAAGGTTGAAATTTGTAGTAGAAAATGATTTTGTGAGACTGACCTATACCGAAGGCGTCAAAATTCTCGAACAAGCCGTGGCAAACGGACATAAATTTGAATATCGCGTAGGTTGGGGCACCGACCTGCAATCGGAACACGAGCGTTATCTGGTGGAACAACATTTCAAAAAACCGGTTATCCTGACCGATTATCCGCAGGAAATCAAAGCATTCTACATGAAACTGAGCGACGACGGAAAAACCGTTCGGGCTATGGATGTGCTTTTCCCGAAAATTGGCGAGATTATCGGCGGTTCACAGCGCGAAGAGGACTACGACAAGCTCAGAACCCGCGCAGCTTCCATGGGTGTGCCCGAAAAGGACATCTGGTGGTACCTGGACACCCGGAGGTTCGGCACTGCGCCGCATGCCGGATTTGGATTGGGTTTCGAACGGCTGTTGCTTTTCGTTACCGGAATGGCCAATATCCGCGATGTAATACCATTTCCCAGAACGCCCAAAAGTGCTGATTTTTAAAAATCAAAAAACAAGAATTTTAGGTAATAAAAACAATATTTGTAAAATTTCATAGTGTCTGTGCTCTGAAAGTCGTCGAAAAGGGGATTTTGGGGCTAAAATTAATTAAATATGGAAAATATTAGAGTAAAAGAACTGGATAATGTAGTCGTGTTGTTTGCAGGTGACTCAGGCGATGGGATGCAGCTTACAGGCACATTATTCTCCAACATCTCTGCAGAAATTGGTAACGAAATTTCTACTTTTCCCGATTATCCTGCTGAAATTCGTGCTCCACAGGGTACTGTGGGTGGTGTTTCAGGCTTTCAGGTTCATATCGGTTCAGGAAAAATTTATACTCCCGGCGACGAAGCCGATGTATTTGTGGCAATGAACCCGGCAGCCCTCAAAGTTAACATCCACAAGGTGAAAAAGGGCGGAGCTATTATTTACGACGAAAATAGTTTCCTGAAAAGCGATCTCACCAAAGCCGGATTCATTACCGATAATCCCTTTACAGAATTAGCAGTTTCAGAATCTACTACGCTGATTCCTACTCAACTGACTAATCTGACTCAAACAAGTCTCGAAGGATTCGGGCTGGACAACAAAGATGTGTTGCGATGCAAAAACATGTTTGCCCTGGGATTGATTTGCTGGCTGTTCAATCGTCCGATTGACAAAGCCGAACAATTTATCCAACAAAAATTCAGAAAAAAACCGGCTGTACTTCAGGCTAATATCAAGGTACTCAACGATGGATTCAACTACGGAAATAACCTCCATCTGTCCATTCCCACGTACTCAATAGAGCGTTCGGACCAGACACCTCCGGGAAAATATACCAGCATTTCGGGCAATACGGCCACTGCTTATGGTCTCATTGCAGCAGCCGAGAAGGCCGGCTTACAACTTTTTCTGGGAAGCTACCCCATTACTCCGGCATCGGACATCATGCAGGAACTGGCCCTTCGCCGCGATTTGGGCGTGAAAGTGGTTCAGTGTGAAGACGAAATAGCCGGTATTACAACTGCTATCGGAGCTTCATTTGCAGGCTGCCTGGCGGCTACTAATACCTCGGGTCCGGGTCTGGCACTGAAATCGGAAGCCATCGGACTTGCAGTAATGGCAGAATTGCCTCTGGTGGTGATAGATGTAATGCGTGGCGGACCTTCAACCGGTATGCCAACCAAAACCGAACAAACAGACCTGCTACAGGCACTCCACGGCCGAAACGGCGAAAGTCCCGTGGTAGTAATGGCTCCGGGAACACCCGACGATTGCTTTCATTATACGTTTATGGCTGCAAAAATAGCCCTCGAATATATGACACCCGTTATTTTACTTTCTGATGCATTCCTGGGGAATGGTACTTCGCTCTGGAAATTGCCTAAAATGGCTGAATTGCCCGAAATTAAACCCAATTATGTTCCGGCCGAAATGACCGGTTATAATGCCACTACACGCAACGAAGATACCAAAGTCCGTTACTGGGCTATCCCGGGAACTGAAGGATTTAATTACCGCAACGGCGGATTGGAAAAAGATTATTTCAAAGGCGGCATTTCGTCAGATCCGCTGAATCATCAAAAAATGGTGGAAACCCGTGCAGCAAAAGTAAAAAATGTGGAACGTGAAATTCCAGATTTGGAAATATTCGGAAATGAAAATGCCGACTTGCTGGTAGTAGGATGGGGAAGTACCCGCGGCCACCTGATGAGTACGGTGGATTCCATGCAGAAGAAAGGCAGAAATGTAGCTATGGCTCATTTCAATTACATCAACCCGCTGCCCAAAAATACGGCCGAAGTGCTGAGAAAATTCAAAAAAATGGTGGTGTGTGAATTAAATTCCGGACAGTTTGCAGCTTATCTGCGGGCTGAAATTCCCGGACTGAACCTGATACAATACAACAAAGTACAAGGTCAGCCTTTTACCGTTACGGAATTGGAAGAACAATTTGAATTAATCTTAAAATAGTCAGTTACTTTGAGTTATTTGGCAGTACCGTTATTTATTTCCAGTGAATTCAAATAACAAAACTATAACCAATAACCATTGAAAACAACTTAATAACTTTCAAATAACCAAAAATATTAGCTATGGAAGCTGTAAAAATAGAATATACCCCCAAAGATTTCAAAAGTGACCAGCAGGTACGCTGGTGTCCCGGATGTGGCGATTATGCCATCATCAACAGTTTACATAAAGTGATGGCAGAAATGGCTGTTCCTCCACACGAAATAGCTGTAGTATCCGGTATCGGCTGTTCGTCCCGCTTGCCGTATTATGTAAGCAGTTATGGATTTCACACCATTCACGGGCGAGGTGCTGCAGTAGCCACCGGCATCAAAGTTGCTAATCCAACACTTACTGTGTGGCAAATAACAGGCGACGGTGACTGCCTCGCTATCGGAGGTAATCACTTCATTCACAGCGTAAGACGCAATATTGATATCAACGTGTTGCTTTTCAATAATCAGATTTATGGATTGACAAAAGGTCAATTTTCACCTACTTCGCTCAAAGGAAAGGTGACCAAATCGTCGCCTTACGGTACCATCGAAGAACCTTTCCGTCCGGCAGAACTCACCTTCGGAGCTCGTGGAACATTCTTCGGACGCCTGCTGGATGTGGATTTGAAAAATGCGCAGCAAGTGATGCTGGCTGCAGCCCAGCATAAGGGAACTTCGGTAATAGAATGTCTGGTAAACTGTGTTATATTCAACGACGGCGCTCACAGTTGGCTGGGCGAAAAAAATACCCGTCCGGATAAAATGGTATTTCTGGAACACGGCAAACCGATGATTTACGGAGTGGCAAATGACAAAGGACTTATACTGGAAAACGGACAGCTGAAAGCCGTAACAATAGGCGAAAACGGCATAACAGAAGCCGATATTCTGGTGCACGATGCCCGTAATCCTAATCCTACGTTGCAATGGGAGCTTGCCATGATGCAGGGTCCGGATATGCCAATTGCGTTGGGCATTATCCGCGATGTGGAGGCCGAAAGCTACAACGATGCGATGGACAGGCAAATTGCAGAGGTGAAAGAAAAATCCCGAGTCACGTGCTTCGATGACTTAGTGGACAGCCTTGAGCAGTGGATGATTTAAAAAAACAGCCCACCCAAACCCTCACGAAGGGAGGGCTTAAAGAGTGGGCTGTAGAAATTTTTATATTGTTGCAATCTTAAAAGTCAATAGGGTGATTTCTCCTTCGTGAGGGTTTGGGAGGGCTTTATTTCTGGTGAGTTATTACTTCTTTGAAGTAATACCCGCGCTTTTCCCCTTTTTTGGTGATCAATACCAACTTTCCATCCGGATTTACTTGCTCTATCCGGGCAAAAAAAAGTTCGTGGCTCGAGGCATCGATGTATGGATGAAAGCCGTCTTTTCGGTATAAACACGCATGATATTCTTGCTGAGTTTTTTCGATATCTGCATTCAGGTAAAGCTTAATCAGCTGATGGTGAATATCCTGTAGTATCATTTCTCTGTCAGTTTTCTTTCCGGTAATCTGTTTTAATGAAACAGGATTGGGAGCATTTCCGGTAAATTTTTCCTGATTCACATTCAGTCCGATACCAACAATACACCGGTCAATTTTATCTCTCATCAACGAATTTTCAATCAGAATTCCACCCATTTTTTTGTCTTTCCAATAGATGTCGTTTGGCCATTTAACTGTGATTTCATCCGAATACTTGTCTAATACTTTTTTTATTGCCAGACAGGTAATTTGTGAAAGAATAAACTGCTCTGTAACACGGATATTATGCGGATAGAGCAAAATGCTGAACAGGAGATTTTTACCGTTTTCAGATTCCCACGAGTTGCCCGGCTGTCCTTTTCCGGCTGTCTGAAAGTCGGTGTAAACCAGATATCCTTCGGGCAATTTTTCCTTCACGGATAATTCCTTCAATAAATTGTTTGTGGATCCGGTACTGTCCGTAAAGTGATATAATTGGTTCATTTTGAAATAGATAGTAGGAATTCCTCCATTTTTTTCGTGGTAGCTGAAAGTGAGCTGGCGTTCGGATTGTTGACTATGATGGCAAAAGCAAACTGTTTTCCGTTCGAACTGATGTAACCGGCATAGCTTTTTACCCGGTTGAATGTACCGCTTTTGGCCTGT
>JAGPGR010000199.1 GCA_018055865.1 Paludibacteraceae bacterium
AGTGAATCTAATGCCTGTGGTTGGCTTTGATGGCACCATCACGCTGGTGGACGATCTGTCCAAATTACAGGCGGCCATTGATGAACTACGCCTTGCCGATGTGGTAGGAGTGGATACCGAAACAAAACCTTCTTTTACGCGGGGGACGCACCACAAAGTATCCCTGGTGCAAATTTCCACAACAAATCATTGTTTTCTCTTTCGCCTGAATAAAATTTCTTTCCCTCAGGAGCTGGCCGATTTCCTTGCCGACGATAAGGTGATGAAAATAGGACTTGCACTGCGCGACGATTTCAACGGGCTCATTCGGCAACGTAAATTCAAACCCGACAATTTTGTCGACTTGCAGACAATTGTAAAAAACTATGGCATCCTGGAGCTTGGCCTTCAAAAGATTTTCGCTATCGTTTTTGGCCGTAAAATATCGAAAGCGCAGCGACTCACCAACTGGGAAAACGATGTGCTCACCGACCAACAGCAAGTGTACGCGGCTACCGATGCCTGGGCAAGCCTGCTCATTTATCTGCAGCTGATGAAAGAAAAAAAACTTACTAAAAAACAAATGGACACCCTTATGGCCGAAGCGGCTGCCGAACAGGCTTTGGCGCACGAAAACAAAGCGGCTGCCATTTAATTTGTTGTTTCGCTAATTAACTTACAATTCACGTTCTCCCTACAATTCCTATCAACATAATGATCACAGTAATTCTGAAACCAAAAAAAGAAGAAAGTCTTCAACGTTTTCACCCCTGGGTATTTTCCGGCGCCATTCAACATATCGAAGGAAAACCTGCTGAAGGTGATCTGGTAGAGGTGCTGGATAATAAACGTAACTTTTTGGCCATTGGTCATTACCAGATCGGAAGTATTGCTGTGCGTGTGATAAGTTTCAGCAGGGAAGACATAGATAACGATTTTTGGTGCAAGAAAATAGAGCTGGCTTATGCCATGCGTGCATCGCTGGGGCTGGTGGCTCCCGGCCACAACAATACCTACAGGCTCGTGCATGGCGAAGGTGATTCGTTGCCCGGACTTATAGTGGATGTCTATGACGATACGGCGGTGATGCAGGCTCATTCGGTGGGCATGCACGAAACGCGTGAAGCCCTGGCCAAAGCCATTGTTGAAAATGTGCCGGAAGTAAAGAATGTATATTACAAATCGGAAACAACCCTGCCTTTTAAAGCGGACATTACGCCCGAAGATGGTTACCTGATAGGAAGTGATTCGAAAAAATACATTGGTATCGAAAACGGCCTGAGCTTTCAGATGGACTGGCTGAAGGGGCAGAAAACAGGCTTCTTTGTCGATCAGCGCGAAAACCGTTCGTTGCTCGAACGTTATTCTGCCGAAAAATCGGTGCTGAATATGTTTTGTTATACCGGCGGTTTTTCGGTGTATGCCATGCGTGGCGGTGCTCAGTTGGTGCATTCGGTCGACAGTTCGGCCAAAGCCATTGAGTTGACCGATAAGAATATTGAACTTAATTTCCCCGGTGATACACGCCACAGCGCTTTTGCCGAGGATGCTTTTAAATACCTGAACAACCTGCATACCCTCGATCAGCAGTACGATCTGATTGTGCTTGATCCTCCGGCTTTTGCCAAACACCGCGAAGCCCTGCGAAATGCCTTAAAGGGATACAAACGCCTGAATGCAAAAGCGTTCGAACAAATCAAACCGGGCGGAATACTGTTCACATTCTCCTGCTCGCAGGTGGTGACCAAAGATCAGTTCCGGTTAGCTGTGTTCAGTGCTGCTGCCGAAAGCAAACGCAATGTGCGCATCCTGCACCAGCTCACGCAACCGGCCGACCATCCCATCAATATCTATCATCCCGAAGGCGAATACCTCAAAGGACTGGTGCTCTGGGTGGAATAGTTGATTTCTTTTGTTTTTGTTGTTGCTTGTGCGACTGATAATTGGCTGGATAAAAAATACTTATCGCGTCACTAAAATTTTCAGCAAAGTAAGAAAACTATGCAAAAGTGAAAATTATTTGATTTTTCTTTAGAAAAAGTTTGTATTAATGATTAGTATCGCTATATTTGCAATCTGAACATTATTTACTAACCATTCTAAACTCTTATTGCCTATTGCCACAATATTACTCTTAAATCCCCAAATTTATAAGTAATGATTATATTGAATCAATTAACTGATGATGTATTGGTGAAATTGTATGAAGATGGCAATAATGATGCGTTCGAAGTTCTGCTTCTGCGCTACAAATCAAAGGTTTATTCCTATATTTATTTGATCGTTCGGAACAAGGAACTTGCCGAAGATATCTTTCAGGACACTTTTATTAAAGCCATTGCCACCATTCAACAGGGGCGTTATGTTGCATCCGGTAAGTTTCTCGGGTGGATCAACCGTATTGCCCATAACCTGATTATAGACCATTTCCGTCGGGAGAAGAATGAAAATACATTCTCGGCCGACAGTGTGGATTATGATGTTGTAAATAACAACACCAAATTATCCGAAAAAAGTGTGGAAGACGTGATGACGAACGAACAGATCCTTTCGGATGTGGTTCGGTTGATCGATTTTTTGCCGGCATCGCAACAGTCGGTGGTGCGTATGCGTTTTTTCGAGGACCTGAGCTTTAAAGAAATTGCTGAAAAAACAGATGTTAGCATCAATACCGCTTTGGGTCGTATGCGTTACGCCTTGCTCAATATGAGGCGTATAGCGCAGGAAAAAGATGTGTACCTCGAAATGAAATAATATTTTATTGATGAAATATACTTTTTTGTAATCGCCTTCGTTTTAATTGTGTACACATAAAAAAACGTAAGGTGCCTATGCAAAAAACTACTACTTTATCAAAAAACACTGATTTGAAAATTAAAAAACAAAAACCTGCCGCAGAGAGCGAGGTTCAGCCTTCGGAAAAAATCCTGCAAAACATCCGTCAGTTTGCGGCCATTTACAGAGTGCAGGCGATCAGCTCAAATCAGTTTGTTGAAATGATTTTAAATTAACTTACAAAAAGGACTTCCATTCAGGGAGTCTTTTTTTTATCATTTCTTCCTCCTCTGTGCAACAGTTTCTATTAATGAAGCATCAATATGGTTGTAACGAATGTAATTCTTCCACTACGGATTTTTTAAAAACTGCAGCTCTTTGTCTTTGTAAAACCTGTCAGATTTCTGAAATCTGACAGGTTCGTAATTGAAAATCTGTCGAAGTGGATGTGCAAATTCAATTAATTCAGATGACTAGGCTGTCATGAAAGAGTTTTTGAACGCAAATGTGAATTGTAAAAATTTGCGTATTATGCGCGTAATTTGCGTTCTTCTTTCTTGTGAGAGAGTCTTATTGGATTATTTTAGCGTTACAAATCAGACCATTAAATAATATTTCTTCATCGCTTATGAAAACAATCAAATTCATCTTAGCTATCCTGTTTTCGGCCCTGCTGCTGGTGGGCTGCGAGCTTAAAAATGGCATCGACAATGGTTTCTCCGACAAGGAATTGATCTCAGAACTCAGGGCTATGGTTACCGATACCTTGTTGCTCGATTCCAGAACTTATGTGTTGGACGCCTACTTGTGGCGCGATTTTCAACCCATCAGTCCGGAAAATGGCAAACCATTGATTTCCATCAACTGGCTTGTTTGCACCGATTCAGTAAAAATACCTGCTAATATTCATCTTGTGAAGCAATTTGTTATTTATGGCGATGTAGTCTGGGTCAGCGATTACAGTAACGAAACCTTAGATGCTGAATCGGAATATAAAATCAAGAAAGTTTCGCGCGAGGGACCCAAATGGGGACCACATGTATCTGTTGATGTAATTTCACAAATTCACGACTCAAACACTGACAAGGATTATTATGTCGGACTGAAAAATGTTTATATAGATAGAACCGATTGATGTTCCGGTGTAAACGACAATAGGGGTGTTGTATATCTTTATTCTATTGATATTGAGGTTATACAGGCTATTTTAAACTGCTGGTTCGTATAAGTTGTAAATTGTAAATTGTCAAATAGTAAATACTTAAACCTCAACTTCATTCACTCCCTCATGTTTTTTTATTATTTTTGCAGTAAAATAAAACTGAGAAAATGACTAAAATAATTTCCCCCTCCATACTTGCAGCCGACTTTGGCAACTTACAGTCAATATGCGAAATGATCAACCGTAGCCGTGCCGAATGGGTGCATATCGATGTGATGGATGGCGTATTTGTGCCCAATATCTCGTTTGGTTTTCCGGTATTGGAAGCGGTGAAAAGGCATTGTCGTAAGTTGATCGATGTGCATATTATGATTGTGCAGCCCGAAAAATACGTAAAGCGTTTTGCGCAGGCAGGGGCCGAAATGCTTACTTTCCATTATGAGGCGGCCGAAAACCCTCAGCAAATAATAGATCTGATCCGTGCTGAAGGCATTAAAGTGGGCATTACCGTGAATCCGGATGTGCCGGTAAGCGTGTTGGCGCCTTATATC
>JAGPGR010000012.1 GCA_018055865.1 Paludibacteraceae bacterium
CTTTTCGATGAATTATCCTCTTTCCAAAAAAATAAGCGTTTCTTCATCAAACAACGCGCGACTTTACTGGACGCTCAGAGCACTGGCCAGGGCCGGTTACAGTGTTGAAAATGAGGCAACTACTCAGATTCAAATTACTGAAAACGGTTGGGAAATGGAAAGTATTTCATTTTCAACCATTGAAGACTTGCTGGCTGCACTCACTCACTGAATTTTTATCAGTTTCTATTTTATGTTAAAAAGAAAGAATTGATTCAGTTAGTTCAATTGAGAAACCATATATTTGCAATAATTCGATACAAAATTTCATTATATTATCCGGGAAAAAAGCGTGAAAAGAAAACTCATATTCCTTCTGTTTATCAGCGCGTTATGTATGTCTTGCTCATCCAAATCTCACCTGGCAGCATCGAACGAAAAAAGCAAACTGCTCGATGAGAGTGAGTTTGGCATGATTTCGTTACAGGATTCTGTGATTAATTTCGGAATGCGCTTTCTGAGCACCCCATACCGGTATGGAGGAACCTCAACCAGGGGATTTGACTGTTCAGGATTTACTTCGCACGTCTACAATCAGTTCGGATATAGCCTCGAACGTTCCTCACGCGATCAGGCAAGACAATTTCCGGCAGTAAGCAAAAAAGACCTTCAGACAGGCGATCTGGTTTTCTTCGAAGGTCGCAGTCAAAATGGGAATGTAGGACATGTAGGCATTGTAACCGAAAGAAAAGCTAACGGCGAATTCAATTTTCTACATGCGTCTGTTAAAAGAGGTGTAACAGTATCATCGTCTGACGAACCCTATTACGCAGCCAGATACCTGAAAGCAGGCAGAGTATTGAATAATACTAAAAATAATCCTCTGTTAAGCCAACAGCCTTTATCCGACCACAATTCTGCTAAAAATTCCTCCCGGAAAAACGATACAAATGCTCAACCGAAAAAACTTTACGATGCAGTGTACCATACGGTGAAAAAAGGTGAAAATCTTACAAAAATCGCCAAAGAATATGATATTCCGATTTCGACCTTGAAGCATTTGAACGGACTCAAATCCCTGAAAGTGAAAAAAGGACAGCGATTACTGATAAGCGAAGCAGTTGATATGCCCGAAATTCCTATTGTGTCAATACCTACAGTTCATACTGTAGAGCCTGCTACTTCTCAAAATAATCAACAAATTCAAATCATTCTCTCTGATAACCAAACGTTAGAAAAGGCAGCAATTGAAGCAAATAAAGCAGAAATAAAACCCGAATTCACTATCGACAATAATCCTCAATCAGGTATAAATCAGAATTCGGAGCAAAAAACAGCTCAGGAAACGACAGAAGTTAAAAAAGCTGAATTAAAAATACATCATGAACAATCTGTAAATGAAAGTAATGTTAAAAGCATTCACACGGTATCGGCCGGCGAAACGCTGTTTTCGATTGCCCGAATGAATAATATTTCTGTAACTGAATTAAAACAGCTTAACAACCTGATAAGCAATACGATAAATGCAGGACAAAAACTGATTGTAAACAAAATCGGAGACAACCCGGCCGAAAATAACAGATCAAAGACATCGATTCAGGAAGCTGAAATAACACACATTGTGCTGCGTGGCGAAACACTTTACTCGCTTTCGAGAAAATACAATTGTAGTGTAACCGATATCAAAAATTGGAATCTAAATCAGAACGATAACCTTCGGGTAGGCGATAAAATAATAATTAAAAGGAAACAGCGTTAAATCATGCTTTTTATTGAAATAATAAAAAACAAAAAGGGTAAACTGTCTGTTCAGCTTACCCCTTTCAATTTATTATAAACCAGATGATTATGGCATTTTGTAAATCACACTGTTAATACTCATACCAGCTCCTACCGACGCCAATACGATAATATCATCTTTTGTTGTTTTCTGAGCATCCAGTTCACCTCTCACCAGCAGATCAAATAGAGTTGGGACTGTGGCCACTGACGAATTACCCAACCAGGAGATGGTCATTGGCATAACATCTGCAGGAACTTTTTTGATATCATACAGTCTGAAAAGCCTTGAAATAATTGCATCATCCATTTTTCCGTTGGCCTGATGAAGCAGCACTTTATGTACATCTTTGACATGTAAATTCAATTTGTCCAAACCCGCTTTTATCGTTTGAGGAACAAACTCCAACGCATATTGGTACAAACGGCGGCCATTCATTTTTAGATAATATTCCTTTTTTTCGGCTTCTTCCTGATTGTATGAATATCCCATTCTCAGCATTTGTGAAAATTCATAATTATCGCTGCGCGTATTGTGTCCGATAATCCCGACCGGTACATCGCTTTCCACCCCTTCAACTATCACGGCAGCAGCGCCATCGGCATAAATCATACTGTCGCGATCGTGCGGATCTGAAATTCTGGAGAGAATATCGGCACCTACAACCAACACCTTTTTGGCATCACCCGATTTGATGAAGTAATCTGCCTGAATCAGGGCCTGTATCCATCCCGGACAGCCAAAAAGAATATCATAAGCCACGGCTCCGGGATTGCGTATGCCCAGTTTTTGCTTCACGAGTGCTGCCAAAATCGGCAATATGTTAATACGTTTATTGTCGGCATAGGTTTCGGCAAAGTTATGAGCTACAATTACATAATCAAGCTCTTCGCGGTCAATTCCCGAAGATTCGATAGCCCGTTCGGCGGCTATTTTCGCCAAATCGGATGTATTTTGTTCGTCGGTAGCATGCCGACGCGATTCTATGGTTGTAATTTCTTTGAATTTTTCAATAATCTGTGTAGTTGGAGTTGTTATTTTATCTCCATTACTATCGAAGAATTCGTTTGAAAGAAAATCTTCATTTTTAACAATTTTCTCAGGCAAATAACTTCCCGTTCCGGTTATAACACTGTATGTTGACATCTCTGAAAATTCTTTTTTTGATGAATTATAAAAATTTTCGGCAAAATTACTCAATTTTATTCAGATATTCTGCTTTTAAACATAATTTGGGCATTTATTAACAATTGATTTTTTTATTTTTATAAACAATTTACATGGTTACATTTATATTTGATTCCGCAGAATTTTGATGAATTTCAGACAAAATCAAATCCTAAAGGAATTTAAATAAAAAAAGAATGAACATTAATGAAAATAAATTAGTTAAATTTGTAGTCATAAATATATAAAACACAAATATAAAAATATATGAACATAACCGACCGATTTTTGAAGTATGTAAGTTTTACTACAACTTCCGACGAAAACACAAATCTCACGCCCAGCACACCCGGACAAATGGTTTTTGCCAAATACCTGGCCGACGAGCTGAAGTCCATTGGATTAAAAGACATTACGCTGGATAAAAACGGATACATCATGGCTACTTTGCCCGCCAATACTGCAAAAGAAGATGTTCCTACCATTGGTTTCGTATCGCACATGGATACAAGTCCTGATGCAAGCGGAAAAAACGTGAAACCAAAAATTGTAGAGAATTACGATGGAAATGACATTCTGCTTAATGAGGAAAAAGTAATCGTACTCGAAACGGAAAAATATCCGGAGATTCTTCTGTATAAAGGTCAGGATATTATCGTTACTGATGGTACTACACTGCTCGGAGCTGATGATAAAGCCGGAATAGCCGAAATAGTTACTGCCATGGAGTACCTTATTGATCATCCTGAAATAAAACACGGCAAAATCCGTATAGGATTTACTCCCGACGAAGAAATAGGAAGGGGAGCCGATCATTTTGATGTAAAAGAATTTGGTGCTCAGTGGGCTTATACCATGGATGGAAGTCAGGTGGGCGAACTGGAATTCGAGAACTTCAATGCAGCCTCAGCAAAAGTCTTTATCCACGGATTAAACGTACATCCGGGATATGCCAGACACAAGATGAAAAACTCCATGCGAATAGCTACTCAATTTGTAACCATGCTGCCAAGACACGAAACACCCGAGCATACAGAGGGTTACGAAGGATTTTACCATCTGACCAACGTGGAGGGAACAGTAGAAAAAACCACGCTGAGTTATATCATTCGCGACCACGATCGTGATCGGTTCGAAAATCGTAAAAAAGAATTTCAGCATCTGGCCAACAAGATAAATGCCGAATTTGGCGAAAATACGGCTGTTGTAGAACTTCGCGACCAATATTACAATATGCGTGAAAAAGTGGAACCGGTGATGCATATTGTCGATCTGGCCTTCGAAGCAATGAAAGAAAATGGCATAGAACCCATCGTAAAGCCTATTCGCGGAGGAACAGACGGAGCCCGCTTATCGTTCGAAGGACTGCCCTGCCCCAATATTTTTGCAGGCGGACACAATTTCCATGGTCGATTTGAATATCTGCCGGTTCAATCCATGGAAAAAGCTATGATGGTAATAGTAAAAATTGCCGAACTGCTGGAAATGAAAACCGAAAATTAATTCTTATCGAAAATACAATGAAAACTACACCATTTACTGACATCCACATTGCATTGGGTGCCAAGATGCACGAATTTGCCGGTTACAATATGCCGATAGAATACAGTGGAATAAACGATGAACACATGACGGTGAGAAACACTGCCGGTGTCTTTGATGTTTCGCACATGGGCGAAATTTGGGTAAAAGGTCCGAAAGCCCTGGATTTGATTCAAAAAGTTTGTTCTAACGATGCGTCCAAACTTTCCATCGGACAGGCACAATACTCCTGCTTTCCGAACGGAAATGGCGGAATTGTGGACGATATCATTATTTACTATTTTCAGCCCGAAAAATACCTGCTAGTTGTCAACGCTTCGAATGTAGAAAAAGACTGGAACTGGCTGAATCAAAACAATACAAATGGAGCAGAACTGGAAAACGCATCCGACCGCATGGCTCAGCTGGCTGTTCAGGGACCAAAAGCTACTGAAATACTTCAGAAACTAACACCTGTCAATCTGACGGAAGTACCTTATTATCATTTCACAGTGGGTGAATTTGCCGGAGTGAAAGATGTAATTCTCTCAAATACAGGCTATACCGGTTCAGGAGGTTTTGAACTTTATTTCTATCCCGAATACGGAATGCAAATCTGGAACGCACTTTTCGAAGCCGGAAAAGAACCTGGTTTGAAACCAATCGGGCTCGGCGCTCGTGACACATTACGTCTGGAAAAAGGATTCTGCCTGTACGGAAACGATATTGATGATACCACATCGCCTATTGAAGCCGGTCTGGGCTGGATTACCAAATTCGCAGAAGGTAAAAACTTTATCGACCGTGAAAGACTGGAAAAACAAAAAGCAGAAGGTGTTAGCCGTAAATTAATCCGTTTTGAACTATTGGAACGCGGAATTCCCCGTCACGGATACGAAATCGTTAATGCCAATGATGAAATTATCGGTCAGGTTACATCCGGCACCATGCTTCCCGAAAGCAAAACCGGCATCGGAATGGGCTACGTGAATGCACCTTACTTCAAAAGCAGCGAACCGATTTTCATCAAAATCCGCAACAAGAATTTAGAGGCTAAAATCGTGAAATAATGGATTTTAATTCATAAAACAGAAAAGGTTGCTCATGGCGGGCAACCTTTTTTTTTCATTTGATAAAATCTCTTTCCTATTTCACTTTCTCCGCCAGATTCTTCGGCAGGTAGAAAGTATTATTTTTATCAATATAAACCACTACTGAGCCTAAATCGAAAGGCACACCGTTGAATGTGGCAACCGAACTGAATGCAGAGATTTCGAGCGTTTTTCTCTTATTTTTAACTACCAGTTTGGGGAAATCTTTTCCCTGTACAATGCTGTATTTCAATCCATTAAACACATCTGTATGTTTGGCAAAAATTTCAGATGTGAGTTGTTTCATTGGTTTTTGCAGTCCGCTCACCTTGTAAAGATAGTTGTGCACATCTGTATTCCGCACATTCCCTTTCAGTATATCACCCTGCGGATGATAAACAGCCAGAAAAACTTCTTCGCCGGTATGACCGCCGGTTGTAAATCCGAAGGGCATCCGCTCGTTGAGCATTACCGTGATGTTGTGCGTCATATTATTACTGTTGGAAACACTGGTGTAATCTTCGGCTTTATAATTTTTTGAACCGGCTAACGTCTTCATTTCCTGGTCGGTAATGTCGATACCGGTATATTGTCTGAATACATTTTTTATTTCTTCGGGTTTGGTATTCAGCATTATTTTTTCAAGCCCTTCGGCTGTACGGGTAATTTTTGAAACTGTTCCAAATAAATCTTCCAGTGTGAGCGATGTATAACTTTTTTTCAATCCGTTTCTTCCGATCGAAAAACCGCTGTTACCATGATCAGGCAGGATTATCACAGTGGTATTACCATCCTTTTTTGCAAAATCGAGTGCCGCTCCCACCGCTTTATCGAAAGCCAGAAATTCGCCAATCATGCCGGCAGGATCGTTTGCATGTGCTGCCCAGTCCACTTTGCTGCCTTCCACCATCAGGAAAAAACCATTGGGATTTTTATTCAAAATTTCTATTGCTTTTGAGGTCATTTCGGATATTGAAGGTATTAAATCGGGATTTCGGTCCAGGTCGTAAGGCATCGCTTGTTTGTCGAAAAGCGCCCAGACTTTTTCACCGGTGAAGTTCATCATAGCATTTTTATTATCCTGAAAAAGGGCTGTACCGGTAGATTTCAAATGAGATTTCATGGCATCGGTAATAAAGTCGTTTCCACCACCAAACATCACTTCCAGGTTATTGGCAGCCATTTGCGGAGCCAGAAACTGGTACTTACTTCGGCTGTAATGATGCGAAGAGCAATCGGCCGGAGTAGCATGCGGAAATTCACAGGTCACTACAAGTCCGGCCGCTTTTTTCTGCTCCATTTTCATGGCTTCCAGTATCGTGGCAAGCGGCTGGTAAGCACTGTCGGGATTCAGTTTTACAATATCATTAGCCGGATCGGCCACCGGATAAATGGAAACATTGCTTGCTTGTTGAGGTACACCTGTCATATAGGTGGATGTAGTAGGTGCGGAATCGCCAATCGGAGCATTGGATGAAAATGTGGTAACTGAACCGCTCAGATAAGGGTCCAGGTTCAAATGATTTCCCTCGTTTCGGTACACTTTCACCCAACGTGAAGCCGACAACACGGATTGAGAAGTTCCATCAGGTATCATCACTATCAGATTTCTGGTTGGTCTGACTTCCTGAGCATAAACTGCAGAAACAACAATTAAAAAGCAAAAAAATGCACTAAAATATCTTTTCATATTCGCCTATTTTTTCAAATATACACAGATAATATTTCAGGAATATTAAAATATTAATCTTTGTAGAATAAATTTTTCGATTGGATTTTTTTAAGGTCAGATTTCTAAAATATCTTCCTGTAAATGTGACAATATGGAGTTCCGTCCTTTTTTTCGTAATATTCCTGATGATAATTCTCGGCTTCCCAAAATTCATTATTTTCGGCCGGCAGCAATTCTGTGGCTACTTTATGACCTTTTTCAGTGAGAATTTTAATGTATTTCTCGGCGGTCATTTTTTGCTCATCGTTCACGTAGAAAATAACAGAGCGGTATTGATCGCCAATGTCCGGTCCTTGCCCACCCACCTGAGTAAAATCATGTGTTTCGAAATAGAGTTTTATCATTTCTTTGTAGCTTGTTTTTCCCGTATCGAATAGTACTTCGGTTGTTTCCACATGCCCTGTAGTACCCGTACAAACCTCTTTGTAAGAAGGATTCTGAACATGTCCGCCCATATACCCCACTGTAGTAGTTTTTACCCCGTTTGCTTTCATGAAATGGTATTCCGTGCCCCAGAAACATCCTGAAGCAAAATAAGCGACTTCGGTTTTGTCGGATCTTGCAGGGATAAAATTCATGGAAATGGAATTGACGCAATGACGGGTGTTTTTAGCTGTAAAACCCTCGCCCTCAAACACATGCCCGAGATGCGCGCCGCAATTGGCACAAACAATTTCGGTGCGACGGCCGTCAGCATCCGGAATTCGGTGTATTGCTCCTTTTATTTCATCGTCGAACGAGGGCCAGCCGCAGTTACTTTCAAACTTCGCCTCCGAACGATACAGCAGTGCATCGCAGCGCTTACAGGTGTAAGTACCTTTTTCCTTATTGTCCACATACTTGCCTATGAATGGTCTTTCAGTTGCTTTATGCAGAATTACTTTTTCTTCTTCCGGAGTTAATTCATTGAATTTCATAATCTTGTTGTTTGAATTGGTGGTTTGGCTGCAAGCCGAAAATACAAAGAGGAGCATCAGGATTACAACCTGTCCTCCCCGTAAAAATAATCTTTTCGATGCTTTCATTATTTTCTGTTTATATTTTACAAAAACAAAGAAAACGGCAATTTGTTTGAATTTAGAAGTTCGATTGTTCGGGTATTCAATTGTTCTGACGTTCGGAGGTTTTATTTAAATTAAATCTCTCAAAATTTCATTCCTACTGTCTGCAAATTGACATTCAAACAACCGAACATTTGAACGTTCAAAATTTCTAATTTTATCTCAACCGGTCTAACGATCTTACCAGGCTTTCGTCTTTTGCTATTCCCCGCATAGCCAGATAGTTAAATATCAGAGCAATAACCGGAAAAACAACCGGATATTTCCAGGTAATATCGGTATCGAGCTTGTTCTGAGAGAAAAAGATGTATGATGCGAGTACCGCCATGTAAATTACAATCAGAAACAGATTGATAGTGGCCATTCTAAGCTGGCGTTTTCTGTTTTTATATGATGTTATACAATAGGTGGTCAGAAATAGGATTATTCCGAATAAAAAAGTGCATGGATTCGTACCGGCTAAAGCTTTATCATCTCCCTGCGCGGTTATTTCAACAATGCCACGAGCATCGAGCTGATAAGACAGATTTTTTGTTGCGTTGTAAAAATCCGCATTGGGTAAAATCACAGCGGCAATCATGAGCAGGATTACCAGAATTAAATATAACGTTTGAATTCTTTGCCACATAAAGTATGAAGTTTGATTCCGATAAGCTATCGGGAAAAGTTTGAAATTTGAAGTCTGATAATATAATAAGATTGAGTCATTGATTGAAATTTTCTGATTGAAAGATTCTTAAAGAAGAAAAAAACCAATTATAAGTTTCCTATTTCTCTTCCAGCAAAAACTCCACACGCTCAGGCGATACCCGAATATTGGAGATATAAGGTGAATCTTCAATCACTTGCAGTTGGTAGCGGCGTTTTTCCTGATCTTTGGCTTCTTTGAAGTCAAATACAACCTTGATATCATTCTCTCTTACTTTATTAAAATTGCTCAGACCGACGTTGTAGGTAACATGCACGGTTGGTGGAAAAATCCGCACATTCATATTGTCGGGTGCATTGATAACCGTTACGGGCATCTCCAATTTATTTTCGGTAAACATTTCGACAAAAATTCCTACATTCACATCGTTGAAAGCATACCTGATTCCTTGTTTCGGTTTTTCGAGTTTTGCTTTTATAAAAGTAGTATCGGAAAGGGATTTTATGTCCAGTTTTTCAGTGTAAACCGCCTTCATGGTATCGACCAGGTTTTTGGGACCGAAGATTTTTACCGTTGATGGTTCAATTTGCATACTGTCACTCAATACATATTGCGATGAGAGTTTTACTTCGCCATTCAGTCTGATGGGTAAAGTGATGGACGAGAGTTTGTGGTACAATACCACAATGGAATCGGGTTTTATTTGCAGAACTGCAGTGGTAGGAAGCACATAGCGCGAAATTCTGTTTTTCAACTGGTCGGTAGAAATGACAATTTTGCCTTTGGCAAAATATACACGTTCGAGATCAAGTGCCAGCGGAACAGTATTCCTGCTGCTGTATTTCATGAGTGTAAGCCCTTCGTCACGTACCTTTATTTCAATACGGTCTGGAAGTTTATTCTCTATTTCCACATCTGCAGGTATTCCCATATAATCTACAGGAATTCTGAGTGTGGTTTCGCGTTGTTTATCAAGTGATTGGACAAACCAAAATGCTCCTGAAAGAACAAGAAAAAGCAGGAAAATCAGTGCTTCTTTTGATACCAAAAGGCTCTTGATTTTCCTGAAAAAGTTGTTATTGAGTTTTATTCCTGAATCTTCGGACATGGTTCATCTGAAAGTGTTATTTTGTATCTGCGGGTATATCGGCCGCTGTAGCAAATACAGAATTTTTGTCAACAGTAATACGCACATTGTCAGCTATTTCGATTACTACCGTAGTTTCCTTGATATCGCGTATTTTACCATAAATTCCACCCGATGTAACTACTCTGTCGCCTTGTTTCATTGCTTCGCGCTGAGCTTTTATTTCTTTCTGACGTTTGGTCTGCGGACGTATCATAAAGAAATAAAACACTACGAATATGAGAACCATCATCAGGATACCTGAATAGGATGCCATTCCGCCTTGTCCCTGTGTAGCAGGTGCTGCTGCCTGTAATAAAATGTTTAATAAGTTCATTTTTGTTAAGTTATTAGTTAGTGAGTAATTATTTGATTAGCAATTGATTATAAGTCATCTGAATCTGTTTGTGAGGTAGAAACAGAATGAATGAATTTATATTTTCACGACTTTGATTAATTTATTTTCGGCTTTCAGTTCTTTCACTATATTATCAAGTACTCCGTTGATGAAAGTGGCACTTCTGTCGGTGCTGTAATTCTTGGATATTTCGATGTATTCATTCAACGTTACATTGACCGGAATTGTGGGGAACGTCATAATTTCTGCCAAAGCTGTCTGCATGATGATGATATCCATGAAAGCAATCCGGTCAAGTTCCCAGTTATTGGTGTGAGAATCAATCATTTTACGATACTCCTTTTCCTTTTCCAGGGAATTTTTAAGCAGTTTGCCGGCAAATTCGGCATCTTCTTCATCTTTGAACATGGGCAACAGTGGCTGATCTACTCCATTGACCAAATCAAACTTTTTGATGGTTTTGATGATAAAACTGATCACAATTTCCAGATCATCTGTCCAGTAAATACTCTGGTCCTCAATAGAATCGGAAAACTCTTCGCTCTGCAAAATAATCTTCTTATATATTTTTCTCCAGATATCTTTATCAGCAGCATAATCAGCCTTTTCGGCCGACATATATTCTACGTAGCTATCTGAAGCAGCAACCAGTTCATATACTGTTTTTACTGTATCCTGATTATTGTCCCAGGAAATTTTATTCTCCTTAATATAATTCTGCAACTGTACATTCTTCGAAAGCTGCGTGACGAATGAATTGTCAACAAATCGCGTGTTGGGATTCAAATCATCATCGCTCGGTCGAAGTTTATTTTTACGTGCATCAATTTTATTAGAGGCATAATTGGTCACTTCAACGGCCAGCTGCAATAAGTGAAAATAAAGCTCGTAAGTCTTTTCAACACTGTGAAATAGTTCCTTTTCTGCCAAAGCAACAGAATGACTGTCGCCTTTGTAAAATGCATAAATAATTTGAAGGATCTTAATACGAAGTAAAACTCGGTTAATCATAAACTCTCTGATTCAACAATCTTTAATTTTGATGCAAAGGTAAAAAATTTTTTCCGTTCATTCTGCTTATTAGCTTTGAAATATCTGAAAGATGATTCATTTTAACGGCTGAGAGATAAATTTTAATCAAAAAAAAACAATTAATTATCTCTTTATTTGAATAATCAAAAAAATATTCTGAAATTTGACACTCGAAAAAGAAAACAACGGTTTTCCCGTTTTTCTGAAAAAAAAATTAATAATTACACAGCTACATGAGCGAATTTTATGGATATAAATTTCGGGTATAATGCTGTAAAAAAAATGAACTGATTTATGGAAGTTGAAAAAAGAAAAATTGAGCTGGAGAAAAAGGATAGCGAAATTATTTATTCCAAAGCCATCAAAGCCGGAAAAAGAATTTACTACCTGGACGTAAAGAAAAGTCGTAATGATGATTTGTACCTCGCAATCACCGAAAGTAAGAAAAAAGTAACCGGGTACGATGAAGATGCACAAGTAACGTATGAGAAACATAAGATATTCTTATACAAAGAAGATTTTGAAAAATTCACCGAAGGGCTGGAAGATGTAATCGGATTTATCAAACAAGAACAGGGAGAACCCACGCCAAGACCCGAATATGTGCCTGCACCACAACACACTGTATCAGAATTGGATGTAAAACCGGAAACCGAACTAGTAGAAAAAGAAAAAGAAGAATCGGAACCAGTGGGAGAAACAAAACGCAGTTTTTTTGACAAATTCAAATTCTAAGAAACCGTTTAAATAAAATAATGACGTCCGTGGAAATCTATGGACGTTTTTTATTATTAAATTCTCACTGTTTAATCTCTTCAAAAATATCATGAAAACATTCGCAAGCGATAATTATTCGGGCGTTCATCCCGAAATAATGGATGCCATTATCAAAGCCAACTCGGCACATCAGATTTCGTATGGCGACGATGAAATAACAACCGAAATGAACGAAATTTTCCGCCGGCAATTCGGTGATGTAGAAGTGCTGTATGCCTTCAACGGAACCGGTGCCAACATTGTTAGCCTGAAATGTACTGTTTTGCCTTTTCAGTCGGTTATCTGTACTGATTCGGCACATATTCAGGTGGACGAATGCGGCGGACCAACTCAAAACATAGGCTGTACGCTGGTGCCACTGCCAACGCCCGACGGGAAATTAACCCCAGCCATCGTCGAACATCAGCTTTCTTTTATCGGAAATGTACACCATACGCAGCCCAAGGTCATTTCAGTGAGTCAAAGCACCGAGCTGGGCACTATTTACAGTCTGGAAGAATTGAAAGCGCTGGCCGAATATGCACATCAACATGACATGTATCTTCACGTGGACGGCGCACGTATTTCCAATGCAGTAGCTGCTTTGGGATGTTCGCTGAAAGAAGCTACATCCGATTGCGGAGTGGACATCATGAGTTTTGGCGGAACCAAAAACGGATTGATGATGGGAGAAGCCATTCTGATTTTCAATAAAGAACTGCGGCGACATGCCCCTTTTTACCACAAACAAACAGCTCAGCTTTTCTCTAAAAACCGGTTTATTGCTGCACAATTCAAAGCGTTGCTTTCCAATGAATTATGGAAGAGAATGGCCATTCATTCCAACCGTATGGCTCAACTTCTCGCATCTGAAATCACTGAAATAAAGGGAGTAGCCATAACTCAAAAAGTACAGGCAAATGCTATTTTTGTGATTATTCCCAAACATGTTGTAGAACCACTAAGAGAAGCTTATCGCTTTTACGACTGGAATACAGTGACCGGAGAACTACGTTGGATGTGCTCGTTCGACACCACAGAAGAAGACGTAAGAGGATTTGCCGGAAAATTAAAACAGCTTATATCGGCTTCCTAATCGGTCCGAAACAAGTTTTCCAAATCCCGATATTCGGAAAGGATTGGCTCTGAAAAGAGAATAGTCAGGATTTTAATATACGATTTTTCATACTTAACAAACTCTAATCAACGCTTTCGACACTCCCTATCCCTAAAGAAAAAAGGGAAATAAAAGGAGATTGGAGGTCAACATTATTATGCAGAAAACCTGGAGATGGTTCGGGAAAAACGACCCGATAACAATACCGATGCTCAAACAAATAGGTGTAGAGGGCATTGTGACTTCACTTTATCATATTCCGCCCGGCAAAGTCTGGGAAACAGATGAAATTGACGATTTGAGCCGTTTCATCCGGGCTCAGGGACTTGTTTGGAGTGTGGTAGAAAGTGTTCCTGTGGCTGAATCCATAAAATTTGGAGGAGACGATCGGGATGAACTGATCGAAAATTTTCGGCAAACAATCATGCATTTGGGCAAACTCGGAATAAATACTGTGTGCTATAATTTTATGCCCGTCATCGACTGGATTCGCACCGACCTGAATAAAATTCTTCCTGACGGCACTTCTACGCTGTTTTTCGACAAAATCAAATTCGGATATTTTGATTGCAAAATTCTGAAAAGAAACGGTGCTGAAAACGATTACACAGCAGAAGAACTAATGAAAATAGGGCAGCTGGACAAAACCATTTCGCAGGAAGAGAAAGACAGTCTGATATACACTATTATTATTAAAACTCAGGGATTTATCAACCGCAATATCGTAGGAGAAAATCAGGATCCGGTCGAAGCCTTTAATTCGCTGCTGAAATTGTACGAAGGCATTGACAAAAACCAACTTCGCGAAAATCTGCTTTATTTTCTCCAAAAAATAATTCCTACCGCCGACGAATATGGCGTTAAACTGTGTATTCACCCCGACGATCCGCCGTTTGCAGCGTTCGGTTTGCCCCGGATTGTGAGCAGCGAAGAAGATATCGACTGGATTTTGAGGGCCATTGACAGTTCAAACAACGGATTGACATTTTGTGCCGGTTCGCTGAGTGCCGGAGTTCACAATGATGTTCCTTTGCTGGCATCAAAATTTGCAAAACGGGTTCACTTTGCCCATTTGCGAAGTACAGAAGTGCACGAAAACGGCGATTTTCTGGAAGCATCCCATCTGGAAGGTCGTGGTCAGCTGATCGAAACAATTCGTATCTTTGAAAAAGAAAATCCAACCATACCCATGCGTGTAGACCATGGGAAACTGATGCTTGATGACGCCGACAAGAACTATAATCCGGGCTATTCATTTCATGGAAGAATGTTTGCACTGGCACAAGTGGATGGCATGATGGCAGTGGTAAAAAATGAAATAATGAACATGTCCCCTGACCTCCTGAAGGGGTGATTATTACATGAATGTGACAATAAATAGAAGCAGGATTTTATCTGTTATTCGTATCAAAAATATATATTTTTATCAATATAAAGCATTATGAATAAATTATTTAGTATAAAAGGAAAAGTGGTAGTTATTACCGGAGGAACAGGCGTTTTGGGAGGAACTATTGCTGCCTATCTGG
>JAGPGR010000013.1 GCA_018055865.1 Paludibacteraceae bacterium
ATCATGATCGGGCTGGCGCGTTGTATTGCTATGGTCATAGTTTGGAACGACCTGGCAAAAGGAGACACACAATATGCAGCCGGATTGGTGGCTTTCAACAGTATTTTTCAGGTGCTTTTCTTCTCGGTGTATGCTTACTTTTTTATCGCCATTGCTCCGGGTTGGTTTGGTATTCCCACCAGTGATGCAGTAGCTAAAATCACCATCGGACAAATTGCCGAAAGTGTTTTCATTTACCTCGGTATTCCGTTCATTGCCGGATTCCTCACCCGTTTTATCCTTATCCGGGTGAAAAGCAAAGAGTGGTATCACACCAAATTTATTCCGAGAATCAGTCCGTTGACACTCATTGCCTTGCTTTTCACCATTATAGTGATGTTCTCGCTTAAAGGCGAATACATTGTAAAAATACCTATGGACGTAGTACTGATAGCTGTTCCATTGCTTATCTATTTCGTCATCATGTTTGTGGGTTCATTCTGGATGAGCAAAAAGGCGGGAGCAACTTACGAACAATCAACCACGCTGTCGTTTACAGCTGCCAGCAATAATTTTGAACTCGCCATTGCCGTTGCCATTGCCGTTTTTGGCATCAATTCCGGCGAGGCTTTTGCTGCTGTAATTGGTCCGCTGGTGGAAGTGCCGGTAATGATTGCCCTTGTCAACGTGGCATTTTGGTTCAGGAAAAAGTGGTTTGCGTGAAAAAAAAGAGGTTGCAAACAGATTAGCAGCCTCTTTTTTTTGTATTATCGGAAATGAAAAGTTACGAAAACTGAGTTTATTCAATGGTTGTAACTCATCCATCATTGCTGAATCATTCCGCGTCTGTTCAGGTTGTTCAACGGGTTCATGTTTCCACCGGAGTTGACCGGCCCCATTGAGTTGTTGGTATTAGTTCTGTTAGTTGTACCTGAAGGTCTGTTTGTTTTTGAAGCAGCATCAGTAGAATTTCCAGACGATTCGCCGGGGAAGCTCGGACGTTTCGTGCTCTCTTGTCTTTTTGGCGGTTCCGTTCGTACATATTTTGTAAAAACATCATCCACTTTCAGGGGGCGTTCTGTTTCGTACCAGAAGAAGTTACGCAGATAAAGATCATTTTCTTCCATCTGGCTAATCGGATACATGGCACCACTGGAGGCTGTAGTAAGCACAATTCGTTGAACTTTTTTATCTTTGAAATACATGGTGACGTAACTGCTCAATGTTTTATTTATCCCGATGTATTCACCTGTTTTATCATCTTTCGGAAAATAAATGGTTTCGGCATTCCCGTTTACATACACTTTGCTTAGCTGACCGCTATCCAGGTAAGCGGTTATTTCTTTCCCTGATAATTGATTGAAATAATTCAGACTGTCTTTTTGAATGGCAATGCCCGATTGTTCGATGTGTACTTTCTCTACCTTCTGATTTTTTGTGTAAGCGGTCATTTTGTTCCCCATCAGCTGATTATTGTCCGACCATAATACCGGCAAAACCCGAAGGTGCAGAATGGAATCACGCGAAGTGTAAAGCAGCGAATCGCACATACCCTGAATATCGCTTCGGAGGAATCGTACGTTTTTGAATGCTTTTACCATGTTAAAAGAAACAGAATCCGTTGCCACAGAGTCTCTCATTGAGATAAGCGTATCGGCGCTCATGAAGAGTGAATCGCGGGTTGACCAGTCGATGAGCAGGGCCGAGTCGGTGGCAAGTCCTACACGCGATATTTCATCGTAGGATACAAAGTTGCCTGTTAGTGTCGATTTTTGTTTAGGATCGGTAAGCTCCACATCTGAAAATGCTTCACCGTATTTTTTCTTTTTATCGTAAAAAATGGTATCGCCAATCAGCGTCTTTCCGTCATTTTGCTCCACCAACGATCTGTTGAGCAGCATCATGCGGTCATTTTTGGTGTCGTACCAGCCTCGCTGACTGTAAATGTCGGTTTCTGTCTGGTAAACGATGAGTGAATTGCCCACAATATCGGCTACTGAATTGCCTGTGTTGTATTTTAGGGTATCGGTGGTCATATTCATGTCCGGATTGGTCATTTTCACCTGATCCTTGAACAGTGCTACTTTTGTAGCGGGCGAGTACTGCCCCCACATGGACGTAAGTGTGTTTTTACCATCTTCTATCACACCACCGGTATCGTAAAATGCCAGATTGAGGTTTCGGTCGTAGTAAAGCACGTTGGTAGTCAGCACTGTATTGCGGTTGACCATTCTCACGTTATCCCAGATTCGGGCCAGCTTTGTGTTGCCGTTGTAGTTGAGAAAATCACCATAAACCGTAAGGGTATCTGCCTGCACTATCCGGACATTGCTGAAAGCATCAAATGTATTGTTTTGCTCGTAGAAATAGGCACTATCGCAATAGAGCAGGGCATTATCATGTCTGAATCGCACGTTTCCCTTCAATATCTGTATGCCGGGAAAAAGATTCTGGTCGTAGAGCAATTCGCGGCTTTGCTCCAGCTGAACCATTGAGGAGTTACGGTTGGAAGCTGCCGGGTTGACAGGTTTCAGCACGGTTGTGCCCGGTTTCACCGAACCTCCAAGTAAATTTTTACGGGGTGTGACTGCTTCTTTTTTATCTTCTTTTGCTTTGGATTGCAGCACCTCTTTCCGCAATTGTTTCGGCTTGTTGGTCTGAGCCTCTGTTGGGGTAAAAAAAGTGAGGGTTAAGATTAAAATAATCAAAACCCTGACTGCTGTATTGGTTGGTTTTCCCGGAGTCATGAATACTAATACGCTATTTTTTCAACCATCCGTCGTACATAAAGCTGCAATCGCGGTATTCAGGATCTATACTGATATACGTTTCCTGTTGTTTTTTGCCCACCCATTCTTTCAGGAAGTCTGCTTTTTTCTTTTCTTCGAGAAAAGATTTAAGCATTTGATAGTCTTCTTTTACGTTGGCTTTGTGTGTCGGGATTTTTGATTTTACCTTTACTACGGCAACTACATCGTTGCCGGTAGCCTGGTCAACCATTGTAAATGCCTTTGAAACTTCGCCTACGTTCATTTCGTAAGCTATTTTGGCTATTTCGGGAGGTAAGTCCTGATATTCGTATTTTGATGTAATGGATCCGGTATATTTATCCTGTTGCATCATTAATCCGGCGTTCATTCGGGTGTTTTTGTCCTGCGAGTATGCCATTACCGTCTGTTCGAACGTGATTTTATTTTCCCGAATCAAACTGGCCAGTGAGTCCAGTCTGTTAATTCCCTGTTCTTTCACATCGGCAGTAGCTTTGGGGCGCATCAGAATGTGGCGTACGTTCACTTTATCGCCTCTGCGTTCTACAAACTGAATGATATGAAAGCCAAACTGTGTTTCCACAATTCTTGAAACTTTGTTGGGGTCCTGCATATTAAAAGCCACGGAGGCAAAATCCGGATCGTAAATTCCGCGTCCGGCAAATCCTAATTCCCCGCCTTTTTTGGCGCTTTCCACATCGTCGGAATACAACCGGGCCAACAGGCTGAAATCACCGGGAGTTTTATTGGCCCGTTCGGTGAATTCGCGCAGTTGCTCTTTCACACGGTTTATTTCGGCCGGAGGAATGGGTGGGCGCAGTGATAAAACCTGAAGTTCCACTTGTTCGGGTATTGTAGGAAGACTATCGGCTGGAATGTTGCTGTAATATCGGCGCACTTCGGCCGGAGTTGCTTCAATGTTTTCCACTAATTTGGCCTGCATTTGTTGAGCCATGCTGCGAATGCGGTTACGGGCGCGAATTTCGTCTCTTAATTGAGATACGGGTCTGCGCAGGTACTCTTCGAGTTTTTCGGTTGAGCCGGCATTGTTGATGTAGTATTCCAGCTCGCGGTCAGACATGCTGTTGATATAGCTTTCGTTTACGGTTATACTATCGATGGCGGCCTGATGCAGGTATAGTTTTTCAATAGCAATTTGTTCCGGAAAAACACAGTATGGATTTCCTTCTATCGGTCTTCGGTTTATTTCGGCATCCAGTATCATGGCTTCTATATCCGATTTGAGTATGGCTTCGTCGCCCACAATCCAGATGACTTCGTCGATGATGTTTTTCTTGTTTTCCTGGGCTGTCAGTCCGTTTGATAGCAGGGAAAGTGCTATTAGTAACAAAGATAATTTTCGCATAGTTGTTTTATTCACGCCGAAATTAATGCCGGCCTTTTTTTTCATTTTACTGGAATGGTTGAGCAGAAATTCTTATTTTTTTTTGAAAAATTTGACTTCGCCTTTGTTTATGGCGTTGTTGTACACATTTTTCTCAAAATTGATGATGAAATCTGACTTTCTTTTGTTTATTATTATTGTTGAAAGACTTTCTCGGGCATATTCATAAGGTTCTACATCGCCCATAGGAATTGCTTTTGAAATATGTAAAAAATAATGCTTTGTGCTGTCTGCTACTTCTGCCAATCGTGTACTGAGCACAAATGATCTGGAATCTTCGTAAGCGAAAGGTGCTTTTTTTATTATCTCTGAGAATGGAGTCCATTTATCCATGAAATAATCGTAGCTGATAGCGTTTTGCAGGCTGTACTTTTCAATTTTCTCCAACGATTTTGTATCTCCTTTTTTTACCCATTCTTTCACCGCATCTATTTGAGGAGCACCCTGAGGTACAATAAGTAACATTCCTTTTATCAGATTATCTTCAAGTGAGAGGTGAGTTTTATATTCCTCATAAAAAGCCCGTGCATCTGCGTCTGAAATTTTTGTGTCCAGCCGCTCGGCCACCAGTGCTTGCTCGTATTCATGAATGATAAGTGATTTTCTGTACTCTTCTACCAACTGGTCAATATCTTTCAGGTTGTCGATGTTGCGTTTTGCATTTTCGTACATGAGGGTTTCTGTTACCCATTTTTTCACGTATCTCTCGGCTATATCCACACTGTCTATTACGCTGGTATTGAGCGGTATAATCTTGTCAATTTCGTCTTTGTAAAGAAATTTTCCTTCCAGTTCAAGAAGGGGTGTTCGACCGGAATCCGAAGGTTTTTCGGAGCAAGATGCTGAAAACAAAACAACTATGAAGAACAACAATTTTTTCATTCAAAAAGAAATGGCAGTTGATTAACCACAAACCGAGGGGAAACAGGAATGCCAGAATAAGTCTTCAAAGGTAGAGTTTTTATTCTGGCATTCGTTAAAAAATTAGTTTTTCTTAACCGTTTTCAGTACTTTTTCGTCAATAACTACGGGGTATTTTTTCCTTAATCCGGCTATCCATTCTTTTTCCAGGTAGTCCTGATAGTTGGCCGTTACTACGCCTCGTACATCGGTGTAATCTTCGGGTGAAGTTTTCAGTATTTTTCCGGCAAGAAAATAGTAGGGATATTCTTTGGAGGGTGTGTAGGTGCCCTTTTTGAATATTCTGGCATCGATCACTGTATTTTCACCTTCTACCCAAAGTCCCTTTTCAATTTTTACATGCTGAATGCTATCGTTCAGCCTTTTGTACAGGTAATTGCTGATGGAGTCCGGATTGGCTCGTTTTACAATTTTTTGGGCAGCCTTCAGTGTTTGTTTATCTTTAGCATAAATAATGCGGCCTTTGTAATGCGGTTTTGCCCAGGTATAGTCGGCTTTGTTAGCTTCAAAAAAGCGGGTAAGTCCTTCGGTGTCTTTGGTGGCTTTTTCCCATACTTCGTTGTTCATCACTTCAAAGAGTAGAATACCATCGTGATATTCCTGCATCAGATTGTGAAAATCAGGATATTTTCTATCCAGCTGAGTCTGCTCGTACGTTACCAGCTGACTGTTAACAAAATCGTTGTAGCGACTCCGGATAAAATCACTTCTTACGCCCCGAAATCCCGAAACGTTGGATAGCAGGTAGTTGGCAAAATCCTGTTGCGTATGTTTCTTATCGGCAAATGAGAATATGGGCAAGCTTAATTTTCGGGCCTCGACAGCAAACATGGAGTCGGAGGGAGCATATTTGTCCGACAGTTTCAAAAAGTCAGCCAGGGCATTTTCATCCTGAGAGAAGTTGTATTCTTTTTTCAGTTTTTCGGAGAAGGATTCGGCTATTTTGTTGTTTCGTTCGTTTTGTTTTATCTGACCTTCCAGGGTTGCTTTCAGTTCGTCGTAAGTGCCAACGGGTTTTTTATCAATGAGTTTAATAATGTGCCATCCGAACTGTGATTCCACCGGTACAGATACGTCACCTTTCTCTTTCAGTGCAAAAGCGGCTTTTTCGAATTCAGGTATCATTTGTCCACTTCCGAACCAGGGCAATTCGCCATTTTGGCTGGCCGAACCCGGATCCTGCGATAAATCGCGGGCTAACTGACCAAAATCATCGCCTGCAAGAATTCGCTGGTAAATGGAGTCGGTTTTAAGCTTTACGGCAGCGTTGTTTGCCGGATTTTGGCGGTCGTTTATAAGCAGGATGTGTGATACTTTTACTTCGCCCGGCGACTGACGGCGGTTTTCTACCTTGATGATATGATAACCAATAAATGTACGAACCGGTTTTGATATATGCCCTGTTGGTGTGCTGTAAGCCATGTTTTCAAAATCATACGGAGTACGCATGGTCGAAATCCAGCCCACATATCCTCCGTTTTGAGACACACTCGGGTCTTCAGACACTTCGCGTGCCAGCTTTTCGAAATCTTCTTTTTGAGCACGTTCCCAGATAGAAAGTGCTTTGTTGTATGCCTGCAAGGTGTCGGTAGAGGTGCCACTCTCAGGTATCCGAACCAGGATATGCCTCACTTCCACTTCTTCTTTCTTACGCTCGTAAGCTTCTTTCACCAATAGTTCCAGTGATTGGTTGTCGTTCAGGTATTGTTCGGCCAGCTGCGTGCGATACATACCTAGCTCCGATTTGAATGATTGTGTTGTGTCCAGCCCTTGTGCAATGGCTTCTTCTACCTTAAGTTTGAAATTTACAAACAAATCAACATATTCGTCCAGCGATTTTTTGTCAACCACATTGTTCGAATTGTTCTTGTTGTAAATATAGTCAAATTCTGATAAAGGGATATTTTTCCCGTTGATAATCATTAACGTCGGATCTGATTGCTGAGCCATCATCGAATTTGCGGCTATAATCAGAACCAGAAGAGAAACAAAAACTTTTTTCATAAACTATTAAATTTCAATATTGTGAAATAATTAATTTCTTAAATATAATTACGCAAAGTAAAACGGCTGTAAACCGAAAAAATTGTTTACAGTGTGAAAATATGCCGTCAGAAGTTAGCCGAGAGCTATTAGTCGTGAGCTTCAGGAAGTCAGCAACCAATCAATTATCTCCCCGGCTGTAATTGGGTGCTTCGCTTGTGATTGTTACGTCATGCGGGTGATTCTCAACCACCCCGGCGCTGGTGATTCGGGTGAATTTGGCCTGATGGAGTTCTTCAATGTTGTTGGCTCCACAGTAACCCATACCGGCACGCAGTCCGCCAATCATCTGATAAACAACTTCATAAAGTGATCCTTTGTAAGGAACACGGGCAGAAATTCCTTCCGGAACCAGTTTTTTGATATCTTCTTCCATGTCCTGAAAGTAGCGGTCTTTGGAGCCTTTTTCCATGGCTTCCAGTGAGCCCATTCCCCGGTATGATTTGAATTTTCGTCCGCTGAAAATGATTGTTTCGCCCGGCGATTCTTCTACTCCGGCAAACAAAGAACCGGCCATAATCGTGTCGGCTCCGGCTGCCAGCGCTTTTACTATGTCGCCCGAATAGCGGATGCCCCCGTCGGCAATCACCGGAACACCCGAACCTTGCAGAGCGTGGGCCACGGCGTATATTGCCGAAAGTTGCGGAACACCCACGCCCGCTATAATACGCGTGGTGCAGATAGAACCCGGTCCGATACCCACTTTTACGGCATCGGCGCCTGCTTCAACGAGTGCTGTAGCCGCTTCGGCAGTTGCAATATTTCCAACAATAACATCAATGTCGGTAAATTGCGCTTTTACCTTTTTCAACGTTTCAATCACTCCTTTTGAGTGTCCGTGGGCTGTATCAATCACTATGGCATCCACGCCGGCTTCCACCAGCGCTTCGATGCGCTGAAAAGTGTCGGGCGTTATTCCTACACCGGCTGCTACGCGCAATCTGCCCCGGTTGTCCTTGCAAGCCATGGGCTTGTCTTTAGCTTTGGTAATGTCCTTGTAAGTTAGCAGTCCGATGAGTTTATTGTTCTCATCCACTACCGGAAGTTTCTCGATTTTATATTGCTGAAGAATTTCGGCAGCTTCTTCCAGGTTAGTGGTTCGCGAAGTTGTAACCAGATTTTCCTTGGTCATCACTTCGTCGATGAGTTTGTTCATGTCCCGCTGAAAGCGCAAATCACGGTTTGTAACTATGCCGACCAGGTACCCGGCGTCATCCACCACCGGAATTCCGCCTATTTTATATTCCGCCATCAACGACAGTGCATCCACTACTGAAGCCCCTTTCTGAATGGTAACAGGGTTGGAAATCATGCCATTTTCGGCACGTTTCACTATGCTAACCTGTTTGGCTTGTTCGGCAATGGTCATGTTCTTATGAATCACACCGATTCCACCTTCGCGGGCAATGGCAATGGCCATTTTGGCTTCGGTAACCGTATCCATGGCAGCCGAAACCACCGGGATTTTTAGTTCTATATTTCTGGAAAAGCGTGTGGTGAGACTCACATTGCGGGGCAGCACTTCGGAGTAAGCGGGTACGAGCAGCACATCGTCGAAAGTAAAGCCCTCGAATTGAATTTTATCTGCAATAAATGACATAGAATGAGTGTTTTAGGATAGTTTAACCTATGAAAATTATTGCCTGCAAATGTAATCATTTTTTGCGGGTTCTGCTTGTTTCCTGTGTGAAAAAACAGTAAAAAAACAGGATTTTGGAAGAATTGTCCATTGTAGGTTTTATAATGCCTGTATTTCGGATCACTTCTTGTGCCTGTCAGCTTATTTCTATTATTTTATTGGGCAGGTGCTTGAACAGAAAATAGGCAAATCTCCAACGCCGATAGGTGTAGGCTATTTTTTTCTTTTTCCGGATAGATTCATATATCTGACGGGCTGCTGCTTCGGCAGGTGCCACCCAGAATACGTGATCGTGACCTTTCATGCGGGTTTCTACGTAGCCCGGAATAATATTGGTTACGGTAACCGGAAGTTTCAGATGGGCTGCGTAGTTTCTGAGCCCTTCCAGGTAGTTGGTCTGGAAAGCTTTGCTGGCACTGTAAGCCGAACTTATTCGCCACCCTCTGGCGCCTGCCACGGATGTAATACCTACCAGATGCCCCCGGTTTTGAGCTCTGAATATGCGAAAACTCCAGTTGCATATGAGCGTGAAAGCTAACACATTGACAGTTAAAGTTTCCGAATCCTTGTTGTAATCAAAATCGGCATTTGAGATGGATATTCCCGCACTAATTACGACCAGATCCAGTTCCCCGAGCTTTGCTGTTATCTCATTCAGATTGGACTCTATGGTTTCCATGTCTTTCAAATCGAATGACTGCACCACGTACGATCCGGTTTTTTCGGCGGATAATTCCTTCAGCAGATTTTCTCTTCTGCCCGTTACACCAACCATGTAGTCGTTTTCAGCCAATACCCGGGCAAGTTCCAGTCCGATGCCGGACGAAGCTCCTATTACTAAAGCCTTTTTCATTCGTTTTTGTTTTAGGTTTAGTGTGTCGTTTTCGTAAATAAAATGGAGATTATTCACTTGAAAAACTCCGGTTTGGAGTCAGAAACATTCATACAAAAGTATATAATATTAATGCATCCTGAAAAAAAAAGTAACAGAAAAAAAAGAATGAATCCGTGAAGACTGAAAGACAATGTCTTTAATTGTTTTACAATTGATTAGTTCTGAGTTAATCTCGTCTGTTCTGGAGTTTTTGAGCGGATTAGGATTTTTATTCCGGATATAACTTCAAAAATCAAAGTGATGAATGATTTATAATTCGACAACATTTCTGAAGATTCATTCATCCGAAAATTTTGTATTCTTATCTACATAAAATATCTTTGCAGAAAAACTTATCGGAATGAAAAAGACTTTTATCTTATTGCTGGTTGCGGTATTTGCTATTGCCGTACCGGTTTCCTGCCGTAAAAACGAAAAATCAGCCACATCGGCAGTGCAAAAAAAAACCGACACCCTGCCGGCACCACAAAACCGTCAGTACATAGTAAAAGTAGGTGATACGGCACCCGATTTCGAAATGCAGCTTTCATCGGGCGGACTCATGAAATTGTCGGATTTGAAAGGGAAGCTGGTTATGCTGCAATTCACTGCAAGCTGGTGCGGCGTATGCCGGAAAGAAATGCCGCACATCGAATCGAAAATATGGCAGAAACACAAGGACAATCCGGCTTTTGCACTATACGGCATTGATCTGGATGAGCCTGCCGATACCGTAGCCATGTTCAGACAAACTACAGGAGTCACTTATCCCATCGGACTTGATCCCGGAGGCCTTATATTCAACCTTTATGCCGAAAAAGGGGCCGGCGTTACCCGCAATGTGATAATTGACCCTCAGGGAACTATCATCATGCTCACTCGCCTGTACGATGAGAAAGAATTTGCCGAAATGGTAACGCTTATTGACAGCAAACTTGCAGGCAGATAAACAGTGTAGTGGACTGCTCTAAAAAGCCAACGTGAATACTGAAAAGATGCTGACAGAAATATATGAAAATTTTTCGTGAAAGAACAAACATAATTTCATACATTTGTTGTCAATTATTCACCATTTAATTCAAACAGCCCTATGACCTACGAGGAATATGAAAAGATCAAGAAATTGGAAGAATTCCTGAAAAACGGAACAATAACTCAGGAAGAATTTGACGCCGAAAAGGAGAAAATTATCAACGGTGCACCTAAAGAGGCTCAGCCCGAAAAATCGGCGGAAAATGTCACCCGTCAGCCTCTGTTAGGTATGGAAGAGAATCTATATCTGCTTTTGATGCATTTATCACAATTTTTCACAGCCTTCATTATTCCGCTGGTGATGTGGCTCATCGGGAAAGATGAAAGCAAACGGACCGATATTCACGGAAAAAATATTCTGAATTTTCAGATTACATACGTTATTTGGCTCATTGTGGGCATTATCACCATTCCATTAATAGTAGGAATAGTCATTCTTTCTGTACTTGGCATTGCCATGACGGTGTTTATTATTGTTGCGGCAGTGAAATCGTACAACGGTGAAGACTGGAAATATCCGTTGACCATCAACTTCCTGAAATAATACGTCATACAAAAAAACTCATTTTAGACAAAAACGTGTGGAGTTTGAAAAACAACTTCATGCGTTTTGCGTTTAACACCTACTGATGAAATTTGCAGATATACACTCGCACCGCTCCTGGCCGGATGAGGCCACGATAAGAAACCTCCCTTTCGGAGAGGCCGATCAGGTGCTTTCATCTCCCGTCAGTGGATTGTTTTCGACTGGTATTCATCCGTGGCAGTCAGATATGCCGACTGACAACTGGTTTGAGAAACTTCAAACCTATTGTGCTGACCCGCGCATAGTATTAGTAGGGGAGTGCGGATTAGACAAAAATTCAGCCGTATCCATCCAATTGCAGACTGCAATTTTCGAAAAACACATTCTTCTTTCAGAGAAATTCTCAAAACCGCTCATTATTCATTGTGTAGGGTGTTTCAACGAATTGATAGCACTCCGGAATAAGCACAATCCATCTCAAAAGTGGATCATTCACGGTTTTCGGGGCAAACCAGCCTTAGCTGTGCAAATTCTGCGGACGGGCTGCGATATTTCATTCGGAGAGAAATTTAACCCGGAAAGTGTGAGAATAGTACCTGCAGACCGATTATACATCGAGACAGATGAAAGCACGCTGCCCATAGCTGACATTTACCTGAAAATAGCTTCCGCAAAAGGCTGCAACACAGATGAACTGAGAGCAGGGAATATACTGATTTCTAAATTCACTATTTAACTATTTCACCATTTCAATACTCAACTACTCAACTTATACACTAATTGTTAAATCTGATTTCAGTTTATTTTTAAAAACTAAATTAAAACGCTGCCAGCCCGAATTTTTATAGCTTTGCCCGAAATTTGCTACAGAGTAAAAAAAATAATTCATGAGAAAATATATTTCATTCGCTTTCGTGCTTCTGATGGCCGTTTCGGCTTATTCACAGGGAATTTCATCTGTTCAGCAACGCAAGCTGGTCCAGGCACTTTCGGCCATTTCGGCCATGTATGTGGACACTATCAACGATAAAAAAGTAATTGAAGCCTCCATCAGGGGCGTACTCGAGGAGCTCGATCCGCATTCTACCTACATTCCAAAAGAAGAAGTACAGCGAATGCACGAGCCGCTCGAAGGGAGTTTCGATGGAATTGGCGTTCAGTTTCAGATAATAAAGGACACCATCAATGTGGTGCAGACCGTATCGGGTACTCCGGCCGAAAAAGTGGGTGTACAGCCCGGCGATAAAATCATTTACATTGAGAAAGTATTGGTTGCCGGCATTAAGATTCAGAATACCGATGTATTCAAACGACTTAGGGGCAAAAGAGGTACCCCTGTCAATATAAGGGTAAAACGCGGAAATACGGTCGAACTCATCGATTTCAAAATTATCCGCGATAAAATTCCTATTTTCAGCGTGGATGCATCGTACATGCTGACGGACAAAATCGGTTACATCAAGATTAACAGTTTCGGCACTACTACGGCCGACGAATTCAACAAGGCGCTGAAAGAACTCAAAGCGAAGGGAATGAAAGACCTCGTTTTGAGTCTGGAGCGTAACGGAGGCGGATTTCTCAAAACGTCCATCGATCTGGCCGATGAGTTCCTCCCGAAAAATAAGTTAATAGTATATACCCAGGGGCTCAATGTGCCTCGTTCAGAAGCTAATTCTACGGCTGCCGGCAACTTTGAAACCGGACGCGTGGTAGTGCTGACAGATGAATTCTCGGCTTCGGCCAGCGAAATTCTGAGCGGAGCGCTGCAGGATTGGGACAGAGGTGTGATTATCGGACGGCGTACTTTCGGCAAGGGATTGGTACAGCGTGAAGTTCCGCTGGCCGACGGCTCCATGATGCGACTCACGGTGGCACGCTACTACACACCTACCGGACGAAGTATCCAAAAACCCTACACTAACGGCGCTGCTAAGGATTATAACAAAGAACTGGACGAACGATTTGAAAAAGGCGAAATGATGCATCTGGACAGCATTCATTTCCCCGATTCGCTGAAATACAACACGTTAGTAGCCCGACGTACGGTATATGGCGGAGGTGGCATTATGCCCGATATTTTCATTCCGATGGATACTACCGACAATACCCTTTATCACCGAAAAATAGTGAGTAAAGGAGTTGTAAACAGCACCATGATAGAATACCTGAACAAAAACAGGGAAGAACTGAAGAATAAATATCCCGCATTTGAAACGTTCAATAAGACGTTTGAAGCCGATGAATCGTTGTTGAAAACACTCATCAGCAACGCCGAAAAAGAAAATATTCCATTCGACGAAAAGGATTACAACCGCTCCGTGAACCTCTTAAAACTTCAGTTGAAGGCAATGGTAGCCAATGACTTATGGAATCTGAACGAATACTATACGGTCATTAATTCAGATAACGAATCACTGAAGAAAGCCGTGGAAATTCTGACACAAAAAGGAGTCTACGAAAAGATTCTGAATCTGAAGAAGTAGGGAGTTTTTTGGATGTTTGGATGTTTGGATGTTTGAATGTTTGAATGTTTGGATGTTTGAATGTTTGAATGTTTGGATGTTTGGTCTTTCAGTTAAATGATTATCAATGCACTATTCTATTGATTTCGATAGTATCTGAGGTGTCTAAAACACTAATTCACCAATACACCAATACACCAATTCACTAAACAATAATGACAGAATATCTTTTTCAAAATTGGGTTGAAATAGCGGGAGCCGTTCTCAGTGTTATTTATCTCTATCTGTCAATTCGTGAGAAATCGGCTTTGTGGATTTTCGGATTTATCAGTTCACTTTTGTACATTTTTGTGTTCTTCGAAAGCAAGTTGTACGCCGATATGTCGTTGAGTTTTTACTATCTGGGTGTGAGTATTTTCGGGTGGATCACCTGGCAGCAAAAAACAACCCAACTACAGGATACCAAATTGCACATCACCCGTATTTCCGGCAAAAAACAACTGCTGCAATACGTGCTGGGCACGTTGATCGCTTACCTGGCATATTACCTCATACTCCAGTACCTTACTGATTCCACTATTCCCGCTGCCGATTCGGTGGTAGGGGCTCTGAGCGTGATAGCCACCTGGATGCTGGCCAAAAAGAAGATTGAAAACTGGTTGATTTGGATAGTAGTAGATGCTTTTGCTGCCGGTTTGTATTTTTACAAAGAACTTTACCCTACCGCCATTCTATTTGTCATTTATACGGTTATGGCCGTTGTGGGTTACAAGCAGTGGAAAAAGACTCTGAACTCATCTAAATAGGTGATCTCATATCCAGGTAAAAATCCATTACATCCGCATCGCGCTGAATCACCAGGTGAAGCGGTCTCTTGCGCGGGGTTTCAAATATTTTGCGTATTTCACCCATTTTCAAAGAAAAAACCGGCTGCTTATCCACTTCCAGTATCAAATCGCCTTTTTTGATGCCTTTCAGGTCGGCGGTTGAGTTTTTCCAAACTTTATTGACCAATATCTCAAATACAAACGG
>JAGPGR010000200.1 GCA_018055865.1 Paludibacteraceae bacterium
AGGTAAAACTGGGTGGTCGCCAACTGGAAGACGGTGTTATCAAAGTTCCCGTGGCTTATAATATAGCCGTTCCTACACTATACTATGCCGTAAAAGGAGGTAACATTATGGCCCTGAAGTTGGCAACTAATCCTCCGGCCGGAATGAAAATAAATCCTTTTGATATGGGTACAAAATCCGGACAACACCCGTTGAATATCCTTTTCAGTGATACATCGCTCTATGTGCTCGATTGTGGCAGGCAATTTACCTTCGTAGATGACAAAGACGGTAATCTGGGAGATGGAAGAATTATTGTTATGTCCAAAGACGGAGCAAAGGTGGAAACCATGATGACGAATATTGGTGCAGCTTTCAACGACCCGTACTATGGATACATTGATGGGGGACAACTTTATTTCTCCGACAGAAATACCGGTTTCTCGGCCATCGGATTGAAAGAAAGAAACAGAACTTTCAGCCGGACCGATTACCCGTATTACGTTGAAAATGCCACATTGGGCTATTATGGGCAGGGTATAAGTTATGGTGCTATGAATGCTTGTTTTGGAAAAATAAACAATGTGTGGTACTGGTGTAAAACCTATAATGGAAACGGTATTTTCCGCTTTACCGATGCCGATATACTTAAAATTCCCATTACAGGAAACGGCGTTTTGCCAACATCAGGCATAGCTCTTGAAAGCATGACCCCAAAATCATTCGTTTGGGACCCTAAGAACAGTGTTTTCTATTTCACATTGTACGATACCGGATATGAAGGATTGTATCGGTGTACATTAGCTCAACTGAATGAAATTGGAGGTAACAAGGAAAAATTAGTGCCATACAGGTTGAAATTAGCCAATGGAAAAACAGTAACTCCGGTTACCGAAACCGGAAAAGGGGAAGGTTCAGCAGGTGAATTTATAGCTATTTGTCAGTTAGCCCTCGATGAAAATGATGGCTGCGTTTATTTCGGACTTCGTTCGGGAGATAGTTCCGTTAAATCCGGACTCATGCGTTACAATCCGTCGACCGGTTTTATTGAATATGTAATAGAAGGAGTGGATGTATATGGAGTAGCAGTCAATAAGACAAAATCAAAATTATTCTAAAATCCGATGAAGAAAATTCTTTTGTATTCAATATTTCTCTCCTTTTGTTTCAGTGGATTGGCACAATCACCGAAACGGGAATTTCGGGCTACCTGGCTTACCACTGTATGGCGTAACGACTGGCCAAAAAGCACGGTAATTACCTCCACCGGAAATTCGGGTGAAATTCAGATGCAGGAGAATGAAATGATAGCAATATTGGACTCGCTTAAAAGATTGAATGCAAATTCGGTATGTTTTCAGGTTCGCTCCCGGTGCGATGCCATGTATAAATCATCCTACGAACCCTGGTCATCAGACCTGGTTGCCGACAGAGGGATGGATCCTGGTTACGATCCGCTGGCATTTGTGGTGCAGGAAGGACACAAACGGGGAATTGAAGTTCACACCTGGATCAATCCCTACCGGTTCGAGTCGGTAACAAATCAATGGTCGGGGCTGCCGGGCGATTATCGCAGCACCCATCCGGAGTGGCTTCTAACATACCCTGCCTCCAACAATTCCATTCTTAATCCGGGACATCCCGAAGTACTTCTGCAAATTAAAAAAATAGTAGCAGAAATTGTGAAAAACTACGACATTGACGGAGTTATATTTGACGATTATTTCTACGTAAGCGGTACTACCGATGCTATGGACGATGCTCAGTACAAACTTTACAATCCCGACAAATTATCACGCGGTGACTGGAGACGTCAGAATGTAAATAAAATGGTACGGGCAGTTCGAGATACGATTAAGAGCGTGAAGCCCTACGTAAAATTTGGAATAAGTCCGGCAGGCGTAGCTGCTTCCAGTCAGGCGGTTGCCAATAAATACGGAGTAACCCCCTGTCCGGGAAGCGACTGGCAATATAACGATATATATTCCGATCCGCTTGCCTGGTTAAGCAAAGGAACCATTGATTACATCTCCCCACAGATTTACTGGACAATAGGCTCAGCCAATGATTATGCAAAATTGTGTACCTGGTGGTCATTTGTGGCTAATAAATTTGGGCGGCATTTTTATTCCAGCCACTCACTTTCGGCTATGACCGCCGGAGGGGCTACTGTGCCCCGAATGATGAAAGTCGCTGGCCAGCAGACAAATTTAACATCGCTGTCCGGTATCGAAAAAATGGCTGCTCAGTGGAATTTCGGTATTTCAAAAGCTCCCTCTGCTACTAATTTTTATGCTTCCGAAACAGGTAATCAGGTAAACCTGAACCGTCAGGGAGATCTGAACGGAGCGCCCGGAAGTATTTTCTTTCCCACAAAACCGGTACAGAATATTGCCGGATTTATCAGTTACATACGAAAATATCAGTTCATCAGACCGGCACTGACACCGTTCGTAAATTGGGGGCAACATCCGGAGTACGGACTTGTTTCGGGATTAAGTTTATCAGCAGGTACGCTCACCTGGAGCGATGCCGGACCCAATCTCCGATACACAGTCTATGCCATCCCCAATGAGAAAGTGAATGATGTCGGAAACTTCAGCACATCTACTTATCTGATAGGAATTTCGTATCAAAATTCATTTACAATCCCTGCGAATGTTTCTACCACCACCAACACATTTGCGGTAGCTGTACTCGATAGGTACGGGAATGAATATCCACCTCAATTGATGGGGCAATCACCGGGTTCTCAGATTATACCGGTGCTGGTTTCTCCTTCAGATAATTCGTTGGTTTACCCGCCCATAGATTTCAAATGGAGTGCTGCTGCTGTTGAGTATTTCACTTTCGAAGTGGCCGAAGATTTCAACTTTACCAACATAATTTACAGCCGCGATATAACTGCCAACACGTTCCCGAGTTCAAACATCAACTATTTGAAAGACAACGGCGTGTATTACTGGAGAGTGAAGTCACGAAAAGCAAATACGCCCGACGGCATTTCGGAAGTACGGTCGTTCACGCTGCATAAATTTGCCGTCATTTCTCCCACGAACGGTAGCACCGGAGTTTCACTTACTCCAACCATCAGCTGGGACAATGTGAGCGCTACGGCTACCTATACATTGGAATTGTCAACCAATCAGCTGTTTACAACCATTTTATATTCCTCCATACAGTCAACCGCAAGTGCTGTTATTCCCGAAAATGTATTAAACGGAAGTACCACTTATTATGTGAGGGTGAAAGTGACGGATGTAAATCTGCAGACTACAACGGATGCCGTAAGTTTCACCACACGGATACTTCCCGTGCCAATACCTGAAATTACCAAGCCGGTAAACGGTTATTTTCTGACAAATAGCAGTCTGGAAGTCTGTTGGAAGCAACAAAACTCGAACGGGTTCAGAGCAGAACTTTCGGAGACATATACATTTCCACCTCGGGGAACAACTGTGAAAACCGTTGATGCCAATACTAACTGCGTTATTTTCACCAATCTGGTTACCGATAAAATCTACTTCGTTCGGGTGTTTGCACTCACTACTACCGGAATGACGGAATCATCAGCTGTAGTAACTGTGAACCAGAATACTTCAATAGGTAAAAATGATGCTAATGACTTTGATTGTTACCTTAAAACAAGACCTGACCGGGTAAGTGAACTTGTAATCCGGTCATCAGAAAATATTAACGCACAAATTTCACTTTACAACCTAATTGGAATGTTATTATTTGATAAAAATTGTAACATATCACCAGGGATAAATGTTATTAATTTGAATATAAATGAATTAAAAAGTGGAGTTTATCCTTTATTAATCAAAACGGATAAAAACAAACGAACGATAAAACTGAAAAAATAAAGTTGCGTAGAAGTTAAGCATCTTTACAAAAAAAATAATCATAACTAAATTTTCAATCATTTAAAATTTTACAATCATGAAAAAAACTTTACTCCTTGCAATTGCAATCCTACTGAGTGCAATTTCTTCAATCAGTTTTGCTGCTGAAGTCAAAAAAGACCCGGCTGTGTATGCCGATCGATCCGGTTATAAACTGGAAAGCAACTGGATGTATTCCGCCGTTTTGAACAATTACAATTCTGCTCCCGATAAACTGGGCGCAGCCGGCGTTGTACGCGGTATGGCAGCCAAAGACGGAAAAATGTATTTTTGCAGCCGCACCACGGTCAATCAGATTTTGGTAGTGGATGGCGCCACCGGAGCTTTATTGGCACCAATTAATCTGGCAAGCAATGTATTTACTTATCTGGGAAGAAACAAGGCGAATACGGCTGATAGTACGTATTTAGCTTATCTGCCGAACAATGACATTCAAAAAGACAATGCCGGTAATATCCTGGTATCAAATTTGCCAACTTCCAATGCAGGACGATTC
>JAGPGR010000201.1 GCA_018055865.1 Paludibacteraceae bacterium
CATTCTTGCTTTTGTCTGTTTCCGCTTCGAAAGCGCAGAATTTCAGCATTCAGTTCGCCGCAAACGGAATGAGCTGTACCGTCGATTCGGTCTTTGTAAAAAATTTGACGCAGGGAACATCTGCCCGACTCGCAGGTACTGACGTTTTGAAATTAATACAAATAACTACAGGTACTACCTCAGTGTCGGAAGACACAAAAGAAAGTCTGTTCGTTTTTCCGAATCCGGCTTTAAATGGAAATTGCAGTGCGTTACTAAAGGTGGCTTACGCACAAAACGCAATGTGCGAAATTGTCGATGTCTCGGGCAGAGTTTTGTACCGAAAGTCGGTTGCATTGGTCGAAGGAAGCAATGCTGTTGAGCTCAAAAATGTACCGAAAGGCATTTGCTTTGTGAACATTGCTACAAATGATAAATTGTTTTCGGGCAAAACAATCAGTTTTGAAGCAACTTCTGCAAATGTTGAGATTGTTGATCATTCAATATCAGTTAGCAGCTTTAATGTTGATGTTCCAGCAAAAGTTGTTGCTGCTTATCAGCAGGAAATTACGATGGATTATCGGGCCGGAGACTATATTCAGCTAAAGGGAAAATCAGAAAATTACACTGATGTGTTTGTGTTTACACCAACTAAGAATGATGTAGTTAGCTTTGTGTTTTATGATTGTACCGATGGCGATGGTAATCATTATCCTACTGTAAAAATTGGAAATCAGATTTGGATGGCCGAAAACCTGCGAACTACCAACTATAACGATGGAACATCAATCGACCTTGTCGAAGATACTGAAACCTGGTTCAATCAGGACACTGTTATTGCTGCGTACTGTTGGTACAATAATGATATTCAGCACAAATATCCTTATGGAGCGCTGTACAACTGGAACGCTGCAATCTCCGAAAAAATTGTGCCCAAAGGTTGGCATTTACCAAGTGAAGACGATTATATTGAGCTGATAGGCAGCCATACCTACGATTCCAGGATATTCATTTCAGGTTCACCCGCTTATTGGGAGTCACTATCTGTTGCACGTTACGATTCGACAGGTTTTTCTGCTGTAGGTGCAGGTCAAAGAAGTTGGGGATCGTTTTCTGAAATAAATAATTATACTCAATTTTGGACCAGCTCAAAGGCTCCGATGGCAAGTATAAGAAAAAAAGACATGAATGAGGGAGTTCAAAAGTCGCCAACAGCAGATTTTTATGCAATCGCAGCATCTTTTGATCCTCTTAGGGCTGATATTTTTTCAGTAAATCCCAATACAGGCTTATCTATTCGGTGTGTTAAAAATAGTCCACCGAAGGTAGAAACTCGAATGATGTCAAATACCCGGTCGACAGCGGTTAGTTGCGAAGGTTATGTCACTGACAACGGTGGTGAGACATTAACAGAAAGAGGAATTTGTCTGAGTAGCACAAATACAGAACCTACTGTTAACGATATTCATGTTTCCAATGCAGATGTGTTTACAGGTTTGTTTTCCTGTTCTGTATCTGACTTAACTGCAAATACAACCTATTACGTACGTGCTTATGCAACCAATAGTATCGGAACCGGCTACGGCGAAGTGAAAACTATCAAAACTCTGGATTTGGGTACAATTACTGATGTGGAAGGGAATACTTACAATATCGTAAAAATTGGAGATCAGTTTTGGCTGGCCGAAGATTTGCGCACATCAAAATTCAATGATGGCACAGCCATTCCTTTAATGGTCGATGCTGCCAACTGGAGTACGAATACCACATCTGCTTATTCTATGTATAATAATGTTGAACCCGAAGATAGTTATGGCTATTTATATAATCAATACGCCATACAGACCAATAAATTAGCTCCAATCGGTTGGCACATTCCTACTAAAACAGAATTCGATGTAATGCGAGAAGGTCTTACATCTGATCCTGATGAAGAAGACTTTTTTTCATTAAAATTAAAGGAAGCGGGAGCTGCACATTGGATGGAGGGACTTGCCAATGGAACCAATTTCAGTGGGTTTACGGCTTTGCCGGGAGGTTACAGAAATACTTCAGGAGTCTTTGCCGGAAGAGGATCTGAAGGCAGATGGTGGACAACGGATGATTATCCCGGTATGCCTTCCTATTACAGGAGTTTGTACTTGTCAGACGGAGCGTGGGTTTCTGCGGATTCGATGAATTGCGGGTTAGCAGTTCGTTGCTTGAAAGATTATCCGGCTGTGGTAACTACATTTATTAAAAATGTTACCCAAACTACAGTGAGTCTGGGTGCAGATGTCTTTTCGGGTGGTGGTACCATTCTGCGCAAAGGAATTTGTTGGAGTTCAGGTGCTTCTGTGCCAACGATTGACAATTCTGCTGTAATTGAGCTCACTCCGGGCTATGGTGCTGCCTGGCAGGAGTTGGCAGAACTTGCAGCCACATCAACCTATTCCGTACGTGCTTTTGCTGAAAACAGCACAGGTATAAGTTATGGCGAAGTAATTACTTTCAATACACAAAGTGCAACAACAGTGAAGGATGTTGACGGGAATGAGTATCATACTATAAAGATTGGTACACAAACATGGATGGTAGAAAACTTAAAAACAACCCGGTTGAACGATGGAACAGCTCTCCCGGTCATTTGGGGATATGCTTATAAAACTCCGGGCTATAGTACTTATGGTAATAATTCGACGAACAGAACCACTTACGGTTTGCTTTATAATTGGTATGCAGTGGACACCGGTAAACTGGCTCCTGAGGGTTGGCGCGTTCCAACAGAGGATGATTGGAAAATACTTATTAACTACCTGGGTGGATTTTCTGATAATGGTGCCGGTGGAAAACTGAAAGAAACGGGAACTTTGCATTGGGCATCTCCTAATGGAAATGCCTTAGACTATGGATTTACAGCTTTGCCGGGTGGACGAAGAGATGGAATGAGTGCCTATTTCATGCATTTGCGTTATGGAGGGTACTGGTGGAGTAGAAGTGTGAGCTCGGGAAATGATTTAGGTTCTGGTTTTCAGTTAAACTACTATGGAGGTAATGCGTCTCTTTATACAGATGATAAATATACTGCTCTTTCTGTGAGATGTTTAAAAAATGATGAATAGGGGCTTGTTGGGAATGCCATGTTGCATTCCCATTTTCTCAGGAATCTCTTTTTGAAGTGGTATACTCGATGTATTACTTTCTTATTTCAGCCTCAATATCAATACTAAAATTATAAGCATATGAAAAAAAACAATGTTATTTTTAAGTATGACTTTCATACTATCGTATGCAACTAACGCGCAGGGTTGGCTAAATAAAGTAGGGGCTGCGGCTAAAGATGCAGCAAAGCGTACCATGGAGAAAAGAGTGGAAGAAAAAGCGGAACAAGTGACAGATAAAGTACTTGACAAAGCCGAAGATGCAGTGACAAAATCGACAAAATCGAATAAAAAGCAAACAGACAAAACAACGGGAGATATAGATGAACAAATCATTGAGAAACAAGAACATCCGAAACAGAAGCTTACGTCTATAACTCAATACGATTTTGTTCCCGGTGATAAAATACTTTTCTTCGAAGATTTCAGTCAGGATGCTATTGGTGATTTTCCGGCATTGTGGACAACTAATGGCAGCGGAGAGGTGAAAACTGTAAGCATAGCTCCCGGGAAATGGCTTCACATGAACGGAAAGGATGCCGTGTATTGTTATACCAAAGAGATAAATTTTCCTGAAAATTTTATTGTGGAGTTCGACATTATTCCCGATAAAGACTTTCAGTTTGGAACATGCCTGACCTTATATCAGGATAATCCTGAACGTAGCAAAGAAGTAAATGATGATCTTTATCCGGGGCTGAGAGGGTTGCATATTTCTCCAAACTATGAAGGATGGGAAACAAAAGGTTATGATTCAGATAAAGACTGGCTCATCGGCACGGGAGCGAAAAATCCTCTTATTGCAGAAGAGCTGAATCATGTTATTGTATGGATTCAAAAACGAAGAGTGAGAATCTATCATCAGGGACAAAAAGTTCTCGATGTACCTACCAATATCTATGCAGAGACAAAGCTGAATAAATTGCTCTTTTCGGGTTGGGATAGAAACAGTACTCCTTATGTTACTAATATCAAAGTTACAACAGCATCTCCCGATACCCGCAGTAAACTTATCACCGAAGGAAAACTGGTTACCTACGGAATTACTTTCGATGTAAACAAGGCAGATATAAAGTCCGAATCGTTCGGAACGCTGAAGGGTATTGCCGGGGTGCTGGCTGAAAATCCGGATGTAAATGTAAAAATTATTGGGCATACAGATGGGGATGGCGACGATGCAAAGAACTTGGATTTATCGAAACGTAGAGCCGAATCAGTCAAAAATGAACTTGTCAAAAACTTTGGCATTGATAGCTCAAGA
>JAGPGR010000202.1 GCA_018055865.1 Paludibacteraceae bacterium
GATATATATTTATCATTATTACACTTTTATCCTGCACTCTGAATGCTCAGGTGAGTGTTTTGCTTGATTCCGAAAGTAAGGTCACTGCGTCAGGAGCTACTCCCGGCATCTTGGATTTTGGTATAAAAAAAGCTGATGCTACAAAGTCGGCTTCGTCTGAATTCCACGTAGTCAAAACCATTGATGAAGGCATTGCTCAACCGGACATGCTGACTACGGACGAAGGCAGAGCAACTTACAGGGATCTGAACAAGGTGGCTGCAGATCCAAATTCAAACTTTCTGCACTCCGAAAGCAATACCCTTTTTCCTTTCAGGATGGGAGAATTTGAGCGCATACAGCTGATAGCATACCCGAATGTACCCGGAAGAATTGAGGCAATATACACGGCTCAAAAAAGCAAATCTTCGTTTATTATAAGCCTTACACCTACCAGAGAAGCCACTGAAGGAAGACTGAGAGATGAATACCTGAAAGAAATCAAAAAGTTATCCAACGAGGAAAAAAGAAATTACCTTCCGAAACCGACTCCCGTAAAATTCAACGGACGAAATTATATCTGCAATGGTGTACAGGGTAGTTATGCTGACGGGAATTTACGTTCGGTCTCTCAGCTTACGGTATTTGAATGTGGTGTATGGCTTTTAGGCATTAAACTGAAAGCCGGCGACACGGATTTCGCCCGTTTTTCTCAACTGGAAGAAAGCTTAACACTTCGCTTCAATCCTGCCAGACTTACGGCCTTGAGTCCGCTGAATCTTAAATCCAACGTAACTTTTGCAGGTGAGTCTATGAAAGACACGGAATCCAGTTCGGCCATGGTTAATTCTGCTTTCAAAAAAATGGACTGGGCTTCGGCAAAAGTGAGTAAAAAAGAGCGTTATTCGGGATTTCCGGATATTTATCTTGCCATGCACATAGCCTCTCTTACGGAATACCTGAGAATTCAGGCTAAAAAGAGTACGCTAAGCAAAAATCCAACAGTGGCTCAATTTTATAACGATTTAAGTACCATAAACGATGCCGGATTTTTACCCGAATTTATTATGGAAGAGTATGAGAATGTGATGATTGTACCCGATGAAGTAACTTTGAATTTCGAAGCTTACAAGCAGTGGAAACAAGGGCGGGAACTGAAAGCCAGCCTCAAAGAGAAAAAATATACGATTGCATACCGCAACCTGCCTTACTAAAACGACTGCATATCCACCAAACGCTTGTAGTATCCGTTGAGTGCTATCAGTTCGTCGTGTTTGCCCCTTTCCACTATTCTTCCCTCATGAAGCACACAGATAAGATCTGCTCGCCTGATAGTCGATAACCGGTGCGCAACGACCAGCGTAGTGCGGTTTTTCATCAAATTATCCAATGCCTCCTGCACCATGTATTCCGATTCGGTATCGAGAGCCGATGTAGCCTCATCCAGAATGAGGATGGGCGGATTTTTCAGCACAGCTCTGGCTATGCTTATTCGCTGGCGCTGTCCGCCCGAAAGTTTGCTCCCACGATCGCCAATGGTGGTTTCGTAGCCATTTTCAGTAGCCATAATGAAATCGTGAGCATTGGCTATTTTGGATGCCTGCATTACCTGCTCGCGGGTGGCATTTTCCATTCCGAAAGCAATATTATTAAAGAAAGAATCGTTGAAAAGAATGGCCTCCTGATTGACATTGCCCATCAGTGCCCGCAAATCGTATTTCGTAAAATCCCGGATATCAATTTCATTAAATAAAATTTGGCCCTCAGCCGGATCGTAGAACCGGGGCAGCAAATCGACCAGTGTAGATTTTCCGGAGCCCGACTGTCCAACCAGCGCCACTGTTTTTCCGACAGGAATGGTTAAATCGATGTTTCGCAGCACCCACTCTGACTGGTATTTGAAACTCACACAACGGTATTCTATCTTATCAATCTTTACAGGTAAGGATTTCGGATTTTCGGGATCTGTGATATTATTCTCTTCGTGCAGGATTTTATCGATTCGATCCATCGAAGCCATCCCTTTGCGTATGCTGTACGAAGCTTTCGAGAGTTCCTTAGCCGGCGGAACAATGAGGTAAAACACCACCAGGTAATAAATAAACTCTGCAGCGCCGATGGGGCTGCTTTCGCTTAATATCAGGTATCCGCCAAACCATAGCAAAATAGCAATGACAATTGTTCCGAAAAGTTCGCTTACAGGAGAGGCCAGGTTGTACTTGCGGTGAATGCGATGAAACGTTTTGCGAATTTTTCCATTCAGCAGGGTAAATCTTTCGGTCAGTTTCTTCTCAGCATTGAAAGCTTTGACAACCCGCAATCCGTTTAACGTCTCGTCAATCTGCGAAAGCATTTCGCCTGTTTGTTCCTGTCCCAGTTGCGATCGTTTGCGCAAAGATTTGCCGATTATGCCGATTAACCAAACGCTGACCGGAAGGAGAACTAACACGAAAAGCGTTAATTTCCAGCTCATTGCAAACATTACAATCAAATAAATGAGTATCATCAACGGATTTTTCAACACCATATCCAGCGAACTGATGATGGAAGCCTCTACTTCTATCACATCATTGGTCATTCGCGACATGATGTCACCTTTTCGTTCGTCAGAAAAAAATCCGATCGGGAGGGAGATGATTTTTGCATACATCTGATTGCGCAAATCGCGCAATACGCCTGTACGGATCGGGATTACGAAATAGGATCCCAGGTAAGCGGTGGCCGCTTTCAGAAATGTCATGACAATCAGAAACAAACCGATATAAACCAGCGCCGTGCTTGCTCCCTGCTGAGCTATGGTTGTTTCAATCCAGTAGGAAGTATTATTTTTCAGGGCATTATACACATTCTCCAATCCATCGCTCCACGCCCAGGGTTGATAGATAGTTTTGGACTTGGTTACCCCGAATAAAATCTGCAGAATAGGAATTATAGCCGCAAAAGAAAACAAGCTGAACACGGTGGAAAGAAGATTTGCCAGCAAGCTCAGAAAAACGTATTTTTTGTAAGGCGGAATAAACCGCTTGATGAGTTCTACAAAGTCAAACATAAATCCTAAACCCCGAAAAGGGTATTTTTTTATTTTTTAAAAACAGAAACTACTCATATGGGCATCAACCACTGAAAAACCGGAAACGGGCATACCAAATTAAATACCGGTATAATTTCTGGGTGTGATTCGTCGTAATTCGTCTTTTACACTATCGTTTACAGCCAGTGTTTCGATAAAGTCCTGTATTGTGCGTTCGTTAATGCCTTCATTGGTACGTGTCAGCTCTTTCAGCGCTTCATAGGGTTCCGGATATTTTTCTCTGCGTAGTATCGTCTGAATACCTTCTGCCACTACTGCCCAGGCGTTATCCAGTTCCCTGTATAGTACCGTTTCGTTGAGTACCAGTTTTTCCATTCCTTTGAGCAGGCTTTGTGTGGCAATCATGGTGTGAGCCAGCGGCACTCCCACATTCCGCAACACGGTGCTGTCGGTCAGGTCGCGCTGTAAGCGTGACACGGGCAGTTTTTCTGCCAGAAATCCGAAGACGGCATTTGCCATTGCCAGATTGCCTTCGGCATTCTCAAAGTCTATCGGATTCACTTTATGCGGCATGGCCGATGAGCCAACCTCGCCGGCTTTAATTTTTTGTTTGAAATACTCCATGGAAACGTACATCCAGATATCACGGCAGAAGTCTATCAGAATCGTGTTTATTCGTTTTAATGCATCAAACAGAGCTGCCAGATTATCGTAATTGGAAATCTGGGTAGTCCAGGGTTCACGTTCTAATCCTAATTTTTCAACTGTAAATTTATTGGCAAACATTCGCCAGTCAATAGTCGGGTATGCCACATGATGAGCATTGAAATTGCCTGTAGCTCCACCGAATTTGGCTGAATGTGGCACAGTCTTCAATAGTTCGAGTTGCTGATTTAACCGGCTCACGTACACCCTTATTTCTTTCCCGAGGCGCGTTGGCGATGCCGGCTGCCCGTGAGTTTTGGCAAGCATGGATACATCGCGCCATTCATCGGCTTTACGGGTCAGTTCCTTCACTATTATCTCCATCTCAGGCAGATAAACCTCATCCAGCGCCTTCTTGATGGAAAGCGGCACAGCGGTATTGTTAATATCCTGCGAGGTGAGTCCGAAATGGATAAATTCTTTGTGAGCTGCCAGGCCCAACAATTCGAATTTCTCTTTCAGAAAATACTCCACTGCTTTCACATCGTGATTGGTAACTTTCTCAATATCTTTTACTTTCAATGCATCGGTTTCGGAGAAATTTTCATAAATCTATCTCAACCTGGGAAAAAATGCAGCCGGTACAGATTCAAGTTGCCTGAGGGGTAATTCACATAGCGAAATAAAATACTCCACCTCTACC
>JAGPGR010000203.1 GCA_018055865.1 Paludibacteraceae bacterium
TTCTGTAACTCATTACTCCTTTTTCGGAGGCCAACGCTCTCTGGGTTAAATCTTCCGGAATTTCTATTGTTACAGGTTTTCCGTCGCGATCTACTGTCACGCTGCTGGCATGGTCAATCAATATCATTTCAATGGCATCTCCCAGTTCGAGTGGTTTTTTGCCATCAACTGCTGTTATTTTATCACCATCGCGGAATCCGGCATCAATCATTGTTTGAGAAAAATTCAGACCGAATTTGGCATTATCCAGCGGAATATATTCACGCCCCCAGGTAAAGAGAATGGCAGAATATATTACGAGTGCCAGTACAAAATTAATAAGTACTCCGCCCGAAATAATCAGCAAGCGTTTCCAAACCGATTGTGTCCGGAATTCCCATTGTTTTGGTTCCTGAGTGAGTTGAGTCTTGTCCATGGATTCGTCAATCATTCCGGCAATCTTGCAGTAACCGCCGAGCGGCAACCATCCTATGCCCCATTCAGTCGTTTCGGGATAGCGACGCCAGTCGCCTTCGGGAAGTTCGCTTTCCGGAACGGGTTCCATCACGTGATTCTTACCATCCATAAGCGGTTCGCCGTTTGAGTCCAGCTTTATCCGTTCGTTGGGCTGAACATTTTCGGCAAAAAAGCGGATATTCCATTTCCCGTTTATTTTCTTGGCCCGGATTAACGATATTTTAGGGTTGAAGAACACATAAAATTTCTCAACTCTTACTTTGAAAAGCCGTGCAAATGCAAAGTGACCAAGTTCATGCAACACAACTAAAATTGACAAACTTAAAATTAGTTGTGCCGCTCGTATTAAAAAAGTTTCCATTTATTTTATTTTCAATTATATTTTTATTTTCAATTTAATATCAGGCCGGTTTTACCCGTTAATCTCCCTCAACGTCAATTCGCGCGCCTGTTCATCGGTCAGCACATAATCATCGTAAGTCGGTTTTTTTATAAAATTGGCCTTCTGCATCACATTTTCAATGATATCGCTCATTTGCAGAAATCCTGTTTTATTTTTCAGAAATGCAGCTACAACTACTTCATTTGCAGCATTCAGTATGCAAGGCATGTTTCCACCCATTTGCATGGCTTCATAGGCCAGCGCCAGATTCCGGAATCGTTTCATATCCGGTTTTTCAAACGTGAGCTGAGCGTAGTGCATAAAATCAACCCTGGGAAATTCAGTCCTCAGCCGCTCAGGATACGTGAAGGCATACTGAATGGGCAGCTTCATATCGGGCATACCGAGTTGAGCTTTGATGGAGCTGTCGGCAAATTGCACCATAGAGTGAATGATGGATTGCGGGTGCACCACCACGTCGATTTGAGCCGGTTGCAGGCCGAAAAGCCACTTAGCCTCGATTACTTCAAAACCTTTGTTCATCATGCTTGCCGAGTCAATTGTAATTTTGGCGCCCATGTCCCAGTTGGGATGTTTCAGTGCCTGAGCCGAAGTCACATATTGCAGCTGGTCGAGCGTTTTGGTTCTGAAAGGTCCTCCGGATGCAGTAAGTATTATTTTATCTATCGGATTGTTGCCTTCGCCTGCTAAACACTGAAAAATGGCTGAATGTTCAGAATCAACCGGAAGAATGGGTGTTTTGTGTTTCTGTGCGAGTTCGTTGATAATTTCTCCGGCAACCACAAGGGTTTCTTTGTTTGCCAGTGCTATGGTTTTTCCGGCTCTTATTGCGTTGATGGTAGGTTTTAGGCCTGCATATCCCACCATGGCTGTGAGTACCATATCTATTGGCTCCATTTCTACCAGTTGGGCAATGGCTTCTTTTCCGGCGAAAACTTTGATAGGTAAATCGCCGAGCGCCTGTTTCAGTTGCAAATAATACGCTTCGTTGGCAATGGCAACCACTTCGGGCTGAAATTCGACAGCTTGCTGAATAAGCACATCCAGGTTGTTGTTGGCCGTAAGTGCATACACCTCAAACCGATCGGGATTTGAGCGTACTACATCCAGTGCCTGAGTTCCTATGGAACCGGTGGAACCGAGAATGGCTATATTTTTCTTTATTTCTGACAAAATCTTTTTATATAGTTTGATAGAATTCAGGACCTACACTTCAGAACAGTACTATTCAACCAATTAACCACTCAATAAATTTACTAAAACCTAAACGTAATTACATCCTGCGGATTGACAGCACTTCCCTTTTTCCACAATTCAAAATAAAAATGATTGTTGGCACCGTCGTTTTTCTCAGTACCAGTGATGGCTATACTCTGGCCGGCTTTTACGTAGTCGCCTACGTTTTTCAGCAATCTGCTGTTGTTTTTGTATATTGAAAGGTAATCATTCTCGTGTTGTATTTGAATAACCCACTGATTATCAAATGTGAATCCGGCATAAACTACCCTACCTTCCAGCACGCTCATTACCGTTTCCTGTGGCGAAGTAATGATAGAAATCCCAAATTTCTCATCTTTTGGATTAAATGTTGAGGCCACTACTCCGCCAACAGGTCTGAAAAACATATACGTTTTTTTATCCGACTCAATGGTGTTGATGGTTCCCAGGTTGTATTTTTCTGTGTCTTCGTACATTTTCACAAACTCCTCTTCCCTTTTTGATTTTTCCAGCAGCACCGTGGCCCGTTCTTTTATTGTAACAGAATCAAGCGATTTGACAGTATCAGCAGCTGGATTTCCAGCGAGGTGATCTTTAAGCACTTCGTGGTAAGTAGCCATCAGTTCTATCTGATTTTTGAGCGAATCCACCCGCATCGATTGCTGAACAATAGTAGAGCGGTTGCCCGAATCTTCATACCCGGGCAGATAATGCCTCAGCGGAGTAGTAAAAATAATGAGCGTAAGCAGAATAAATGTGAGCAGAAAAAAACCGGTAACAAACAATACAACACTAAAACGAGACAATCTTGTATGCCATATTTCTTCCAGTGTGTTTTCGTTGATTATGGAAATGCGGTACTTAAACCCCATCTTTTCCATAAATTCAGCAAGTATATGTTTGAGTTGTTTTTTCATGCATCAGTTCGCCGCAAAAATGCCCGCAAAGTTAGCTATTTTTAAGAAAATGAACAAAATATAAATATTTAACTATCCTTTAATACGTTAATTATTTAAAATGAAGGAAAAAAGCGGTTTTAAGTTATTGAAATTTATTTGTCGGTCTCAAACATTCAAACAGGATGGCTCAGTTTTTTTTTCAACAAAGAAGATGATCGGAAACGTGCATTCGAACAGATAAAACGCGTGCAATTAACGGATACTTATTTGATAAATATTCAGATTCTGGTGTAATAATAAATTGTATTTATTCATTATTTTTTTGATAGATTATTTAACTGTTAATATTTAGGGATTTCACATTCATAGTGGGCAAAAATGCTCCTAAAATGAAAGAAAATCCGTAATTTTGTCAAACTTTTGATATGTAAATTACCGCTTCAACGCATATCATATTCATCATCTTATCTATATGCATAACAAGCCCTTACACTTAATTCTCGAAGACGGAACAGTATTTAACGGTAAATCATTTGGTTACGAATCGCCGGTAGCCGGCGAAGTTGTTTTCAGTACCGGAATGGTAGGTTATACTGAAAGTCTCTCAGACCCTTCTTACCTCGGACAGATTTTAACGCTCACTTATCCTTTAATAGGCAATTATGGTATTCCCGGAGATGAACAAGAAGACAGCGTTTCTGCTTTTTATGAATCGGAAAAAATACAGGCAAGTGGTCTTATCGTTTCCGATTTTTCATTTGAATACAGCCATTGGAATGCGGTAAAAAGCCTCAGTGACTGGTTGAAAGAAAACAAAGTACCTGCTGTGTACGGCATTGATACACGCGAGCTGACCAAGTTGGTACGCGAAAAAGGGACAATGCTCGGAAAACTGGTTTTCCCGGGTGAAGCCGATATTCCGTTTGTGAATCCCGATGATGAAAATCAGGTGGCAAAAGCAAGCTGCAAAGAAGTAATTACATACGGAAACGGAAAACACAAGGTGGTGTTGGTGGATTGCGGAGTAAAAAATAACATCATTCGCTGTTTGCTGAAAAGAGATACGACGGTTATTCGCGTGCCGTGGGATTACGATTTCAACACGTTGGAATTCGACGGATTATTCATTTCCAACGGTCCCGGCGACCCTTCTTACTGCCAAACCACAGTCACCCATATTCAAAAAGCCATGCAAACCAACAAACCGATTTTCGGCATTTGTATGGGTAATCAGTTACTTTCGTTAGCCGGAGGAGCTGCAACTTATAAATTAAAATACGGTCACCGCAGCTGCAACCAGCCTGTGCAACTGGTTGGTTCACAGCGGGCATTCGTTACATCACAAAATCATGGTTTTGCGGTGGATAAC
>JAGPGR010000014.1 GCA_018055865.1 Paludibacteraceae bacterium
TTAGCACGTTTTCGCGTTTGCCGTAAGCAGTCAAATCACCGGCAAGTCCCAGCGCATCCAATAACGTAGTGCGTTCATTAATGAACGTAAATTGTCCGGGTTTATTCACTTCACCCAAAACAGTGACGGTGGAATTCATAAACCTAATGTTGACAATTGGATTCTGTACGTACGTTTTAATCTCATTTGTTATCAGATTGACCAATTGGCTTCTTGAAAGTCCTTCAGCTTTGAGTTGTCCTATAACCGGAAAATTAATATTTCCATCAATATCAACAACATAGGGTTGCAAAGTTTGAGCGGCATAAATCTGGTCGGAGCCGGGAGAAGAAAAGGATACAAATGGAAGATTAAAAATTGCCACTGATTTAGGGTCCAGACCTGAAACTGTGATGCCAAGCATGTCGCCACTTACTATTATGCCTTCATGCCGAAATGATGATTGAAAATTAATCGAGTCAGCAGCATTTTTATCTATTCCGTTGAAGTAGGTCAGTTTTTTTTGACTTGTACATCCAGCTAGTAGTAACACTACGAATACGAAGGAGTGAAATTTGAATATTTTTTTCATAAAATTCTGACTTATACCTATTTATATCTGAATAAATCTTTTATTAGGTTAATACACCTTTTATTCTTTTGTTTTCAGGAAAGAATATTACCTGCAAAATTAGTTAAAAAATTAAGAAATAACGCTAAAGTTGCTACTAAATAGACGACAATTTAGTTAAATTCATAGAATCAACCTGTTGGTTTTGTAAATCTTAACAATTAAAAAGATACTTCGCATTTTTCAACTAAATGTCAATTTTACACATTTCAGAAAAACAAATATAAGGATTTTTCGTTAATTATTAAAACTATCAATCATGGAAATAAAAAAATACATCAAAGAAAACGAAACCCGGTTTTTCGGGGAGTTATTCAGTCTGATCAGAATTCCGAGCGTAAGTTCGCATTCCGACAAAAAGGCCGACATACAGAAATGTGCCGAACAATGGAAAAAACTGCTGCTTGAAGCCGGCGTGGACAAAGCCGAAATTCTTCCTACAAAGGGGAATCCGGTGGTTTTTGCCTCCAAAATAATTGACTCGAAACTCCCTACAGTGATGGTTTACGGACATTACGACGTGATGCCTGCTGAACCCCTTGAACTTTGGGATTCGCCACCCTTCGAGCCAGAGATAAGAGATGGAAAAGTATTTGCCAGAGGTGCTGACGATGACAAGGGACAGTCTTTTCTACAGGCAAAAGCCTTTGAATATCTGGTGAATACGAACCAACTAAATTGTAATGTAAAATTTCTCATAGAAGGTGAGGAAGAAATTGGTTCGCCAAGTCTGGAGGATTTTTGTAAAAAAAACAAGAAGCTACTGGATTGCGATACTATTCTTGTTTCAGACACCAGTATGCTGGCTGCTGATATGCCAAGCATTACGACCGGACTAAGAGGATTGGCGTATTGGGAAATTGAAGTTACTTCGGCCAACAGAGACCTACATTCTGGCATATTTGGCGGAGCTGTAGCCAATCCAATCAACGAACTGGCACGGATGCTGGCTCAACTTACTGACAAAAACGGACGAATTACTATTCCTCATTTTTACGACGATGTGGAGGAAGTTAGCAAAAAAGAAAGAAACCTCATTAAGTTGATCCCCTTTGACGAGGAAGAATACAAGCGTAACCTCAATATTAAATATGTATATGGCGAAAAAGGATACACCACTATTGAGAGAACCGGGATTCGTCCAACATTAGATGTATGTGGTATCTGGGGAGGCTACATGGGCGAAGGCAGCAAAACAGTGTTACCTTCAAAAGCCTATGCTAAACTTTCGGCACGTCTCGTACCAAATCAAAAATACGAAAAAATAGCAAAACTTGTAGAAAAACATCTTCTCAAAACTGCTCCAAAACATATAGACATTAAAGTCACCCGACTTCATGGTGCGGAAAGTTACGTTTGTCCGATTGATTCGGCTGAGTACAAGGCTGCTGAAAAAGCCTACGAGAAAGTTTTTGGAATAAAGCCACTACCTGTTCGTCGTGGAGGAAGTATCGGAGTAGTGCCGGTATTCGAGAAAGTGCTGGGCGTAAAACCCATTCTGATGGGATTTGGATTGGAGTCAAATGCCATTCATTCACCCAACGAAAATTTCAGAATTGATTTGTACGAAAAAGGAATTGAAACAATAGTAGAATTTTATAAAGAATACTGCAGATAATTAATGTATTGAATATCATGCAAATGTATTCAATTTGAAACTATTTTGGAAAATATTTAGTTTTTTTGCACAAAATTGTTTTGTAAAACAGAAATAATGTACTATGTTTAACATTCAAAATTGAGTTCAAATTTATTAACAATAAAAACATTTTTTACCATGACTAAAACAATAACATTCAATGAATTACGCAGAATTAAAGATGCACTGCCAAGTGGGAGTATGGCCAAGATCGCTCATGAACTTGGTCTGGAAAAACAAACAGTAAAGAATTATTTTGGCGGGACTGACTACAAAGAGGGGAAAAGTGTTGGTTTGCATATTGAACCGGGCCCTGATGGTGGAATTGTACAATTAGATGACACAAGCATTCTTGAAGTGGCTGAACGTATGTTGAATGAGATTCAAAAAAATTAAATCAAAAAAAAAAGAAAAGCAGTAAAATTCACTGCTTTTTTTATTTTTATTACTGTCGGTTTGATTCTAATATCCTAAAGTCCTTTTTCTGACAAATACCGTTCAGCTTCAATGGCAGCCTGACAGCCGGTTCCGGCAGCAGTTACCGCCTGACGATAGTGCGGGTCAGCTACATCACCGGCAGCAAAAATACCGGGAATACCGGTTTTTGGTGTTCCGGGAGTAACTTTTATGTAACCTACTTCATCTGTTTCGAGCCATGGTTTGAAAATATCTGAGTTGGGAGTATGACCTATTGCCAGGAAAAACCCATCGATTTCTATATGAACTTTTTCTTCATCCGGTTTTCCACGTCTTTTTACCAGGTCTGCACCTTCCACTACTTTATCACCTGTTAGTCCAATAGTTTCGTGTTCAAACAAAACCTCAATTTTGGGGTTGTTAAGTACACGTTCCTGCATAATTTTTGAAGCCCTCATGTAGTCCTTACGAATAATCAGATACACTTTATCGGCAATATTTGCAAGATAGGAAGCTTCCTCGGCTGCAGTATCGCCACCTCCAACAACGGCCACTTTACGCTTACGATAGAAAAATCCGTCGCAGGTAGCACATGCAGAAACTCCATAGCCGGCATATTTGGTTTCGTCGGGTAATCCCAGATATCTGGCAGTTGCTCCGGTAGAAATTATTACGGTTTCAGTTTCAATCACTTTTTCGCCGTCAATAGTAACTTTGTAGGGTGCTGCTGAAAAATCTGTTGCAGTAGCCATTCCGTACCTTACATCAGCTCCAAAGCGTTGAGCTTGTTTTTTCATGTCTTCCATTATTTCCGGACCCGTTTTTCCATCGGGATATCCCGGAAAGTTTTCTACTTCGGTAGTCGTTGTCAGCTGTCCGCCCGGCTGCATACCTTCATACAATACAGGTGATAAATTGGCGCGGGAAGCATAAATAGCTGCAGTATAACCCGCTGGACCTGAGCCTATAATAAGGCATCTTACTTTTTCATTCATATAATTAATCTTTTTTAATTTTTCCAATTTAAAAACAAAGAGTGCATCAATTCATTTCTCTAAAACTGATGCACTGCAAAGGTAAAACTTTTATTTTTTATCTCAAATCATTAATTTCTATATCTTTATAATTTTTTGTGATAAATGTAAATGTGTTATTGGTTGTTTTTATACCCGTTTTGAATTGAGAGACTGTCAGCGTACTCATCATTCCTTTTTTATCTGTCAGTTGGATTGATTGGGGATAATTATTGGTTTTATTCACCACCACTACTATTTTCTGAAAATCAGATTGTTTTGCTTTTGGTAGTAATTCTACGGTGTGAGTAGTTTTGGACTTACTTTTTGGAGCAAATCGTACGGTTGATTTATTTCTATAAGCCTGAAGCAATGACAGCGGATTGGTTTCGGCCAATTCCTTTTCTGTGGGATTTGTAATGGAAACTTCGTTGATTTCGGGCATGTAACTCCACTGAGTTTTTCCATCGAAATACACTTTCATTTCATTGGTATTGAGTACAAATTTATTGCCCTGCATCAGAAATGTTCCATTCATTTTTTGCGCTTTAGCCGAACCGGCTTCTTTCACTCCCAATTCGAAATTGGTTTGAATGGCATTTTTTTGCATCACATTCACCACATTATTCAATACTTTTACTGCGCTGTTATTGCTCTGAGCATACATGAGAGGTACTACCATCATTGCAATCATCAAACTGCTAAAAAATTTCGTTGCTTTCATTTTCATCTTTAATTTAAAAAAGTTATGACTGTTAATTTACAACTAACATGCCAAAGTTTTTAACGTTTGATTTTTTGAACTTGCCTGATGTGTGTATTCAGACAAAAAAAAGAAGGAACAATAAACTTAAAAATGTTTGAGAATATTTTCAAGTTCGTATTCGGTTTGCACCAGTACCTGACGGGCTTTGCTGCCTTCATTCGGGCCAATAATACCGGCAACTTCCAGTTGGTCGGCTATTCGTCCGGCACGATTATAACCGATGGAGAATTTTCGCTGAATCATAGAAGTAGAGCCCTGCTGAGTAGCCACAATCATGCGCGCAGCCTCTTCGAACAGGGGATCGCGTTTGCTCATATCGATGGATGATGAATCCAGTCCTTCGCCCTCAGGAGAAACATATTCCGGTAAGTAGAATGCTGTGGGATAGCCTCGTTGCTGCCCGATAAATTTTGCAATTTCTTCAACTTCCGGAGTATCTACAAAGGCACATTGTACACGACTCAAATCACTTCCCTGCGAGAAAAGCATATCTCCGCGTCCGACCAGCTGATTAGCTCCCGGAGCATCAAGAATAGTGCGTGAGTCGATCATGGATGATACACGAAAAGCCAGGCGTGCCGGGAAATTCGCCTTGATTACACCTGTAATGATATTGACCGAAGGACGTTGTGTGGCAATAACCATGTGCATACCTACGGCGCGTGCAAGCTGCGCAATACGTGCTATTGGCATTTCAACCTCTTTTCCGGCAGTCATTATTAAATCACCAAATTCATCCACAATGACCACTATGTAAGGCAGGAATCGATGCCCTTTCTCCGGATTTAATTCCCGGTTGACAAATTTTTCGTTGTATTCCTTGATATTGCGAACGTGAGCTTTTTTGAGCAAATCATAGCGCTGATCCATTTCTATGCAGAGTGAATTGAGCGTTTGAACCACCTTGCTGGTATCTGTAATGATTGCATCCTCGCCATCGGGCAGTTTGGCCAGAAAATGTTTTTCAATAGCTCCGTAAATATTGAACTCCACTTTTTTAGGGTCAATAAGTACGAATTTAAGCTGTGCGGGGTGTTTCTTGTAGAGGAGCGACGTGATGATGGCATTCAAACCCACTGATTTGCCCTGACCAGTAGCACCTGCAACCAGCAGGTGAGGCATTTTGGTCAGATCAATCATGTAAATTTCGTTGGTTATGGTTTTTCCAAAAGCAACCGGAAGTTCGAATTTTGATTCCAGAAATTTTTTGGAACCAATAACAGAATGCATCGAAACTATTTGCGGTTCGTTGTTCGGAACCTCTATTCCGATGGTTCCCTTTCCGGGAATGGGTGCAATAATACGAATGCCCGTAGCAGCCAGACTAAGCATAATGTCCGACTCCAGGTTACGGATTTTCGAAATACGAATGCCCGATTTCGGTACTATTTCGTAAAGTGTAATAGTAGGTCCAACAGTGGCTTTAATAGAGTCAATATCGATTCCGAAATTTTTTAATGTGCTGATAATCCGGTTCTTATTGGCTGTTTGTTCGGCCATATCTACCTGAAGATCCTTGTCGGAACCGTACACTTTGAGCAAATCAAGCGTGGGAGGCACATATTTGGATAAATCAAGTGTCGGGTCGTATTTACCAAGTTTTGATACGTTGTAATTGGGGTCATCATTTTCTTCCGCTTCATAGTCATCCATCGGATCGTCATTTACTTTGGGTTTTGTCACTTCGAAAGTCACAGATTCATTGTCGTCATCATCAACAATTACTTCCCTGGGTTCTTCTTTTTTTCCAAAATGATCGGAAACCTTGTATTCCCGGTCGGGCTGTAGAATCCAGTCTTCGGGAACAATCTCTGTACCAACAGCTACAATTGGCTCACCATCATCCTCATTAGAAGTACCCGATGACCACTTTTTTGTGAATATTTTTTTGAGAAAAGGAATTGTGCCACCCCAGGTAAAGACCATATAAATAATCATGGCAGCTATCAAAAGGAGCAATGTGCCGGGTCTGCCAATGTATGAGTTGAGCAATTCGGTAGCTACGTAATTACCATGTTTTCCACCCAATGCGAAAAATGAAGGCTGAATAGAGGGAAAAAAGTCGGTAACGTATCCAAAAAACACCGAAATCCAAACCAACCAGAAAAAAGAATGGAAAAATGCAACCCAAACAGGTATAAACCTCACTTTCATAAGCCATAAAGCGGCTATGAAAAGAAAAAACAAAATGGCAAAGGAAGATATTCCAAACAAATTGTCGATAAATGTTTCGGAAAGAAACGCACCCATGACAGAAGCCCAGTTCCTGACCGAACCGCGAATTGCAAGCGAATCTCTAAAACTGATATTGTCAAAAACGCTCTTATCGGCAGCTCCGGTAAAAAAATATGAAATAAAAGAAAGCACAGCATACAATACTACGACAGCCAAAACCAAACCAACAATAAAATGAGTTCTTTCATCTTTGAAAAGCGAAATAATCTTTTTTATAAAGCCAAAATAGTTATGTGAACGATTTGTCCTTGATTTTGAGGGTTTTCGCTGAGTAGTTGTATTTCGTATCGGTTTTCTGGGAGCCATTTTTCTGAGGTTTATGCATTTTTTTGGATTTGATGACAAAAGTCAACATTCCAGATTAATTTGCAAATTTAATAAAAATGAATCGCAATGAAAACGGTTTTGATTAAATTTGCAGGAAATTAATTTCGATGACAAAAAAACAGAGATACAAAAATATTCTTGCCTGGTTTGAAGAAAACAGACCGATTGCCGAAACTGAGCTTATGTACGAGGATGCATTTGGCTTGCTGGTTGCAGTAATTCTCTCGGCTCAGTGTACAGATAAGCGGGTAAACATGACTACTCCACAGTTACTGCATGACTTCCCTACCCCCGAAGCCATGGCTGCCTCCTCGCCTGAAGTCATTTTTAAATATATAAAATCTATTTCTTACCCCAACAATAAAGCTAAACACCTGGTTGGGATGGCTCAGAAGCTAGTTTCTGATTTCAATTCCATTGTTCCGGATACGGTGGAAGATCTGCAGAAATTACCGGGTGTAGGTCGGAAAACAGCCAATGTGATAGCTTCAGTGGTGTACGATGTACCTGCAATGGCCGTAGATACGCATGTTTTCCGGGTTTCTGAAAGATTGGGACTGACAGTGAATTCTAAAAATCCGCTGCAAACGGAAAACGAATTAGTAAAAAACATACCCGACACATTGATACCAAAAGCTCATCACTGGTTAATACTGCACGGACGATACACCTGCCTGGCCCGACGGCCGAAGTGTGAAGAATGCGGTCTGACTGCCTGGTGCAAATATTATTCAGAAAAGGTTGAGATGCCAGTCAAATGATTTGACGGCAAGATTTCTTTTTCGCTTTCAGTACCGAAAAAAAATCTTTACCTGAAGCGTTAACCGTTCAAATGTGGAGATTATTGCTGTTTTTTCCATATTTTTTTGTATTTTTGTAGCTTAATTTTCAAACAAAAAAATGCATCCAAATCTAATGAACTCGACCATGCGCAATGGTCTTATACTCGGTCTGGTTTTTTCTGTCAATTTTCTTTTTTCCATTTCAAGCAACCTGTTGCTGGGGCTTTTGTCATACGCTGTGATAGCCATTATCATTTATTTAAGTCACAGATTTACAGTAAATTATCGCGACGTGGAGTGTGACGGAGCAATAAGTTACCGACACTCGTTGGCCTATGTTGTATTGCTTTTCCTTTACGCTGCGCTTATTTCGGCCATTGTTAAATACCTGTTTTTTCAGTACCTTAATCCCGGTTTTCTTCCTGATTTAATGAACAAAAGCATTGAAGTAATGGAACAAATAATGCCTTCAGTGCCCGAAGAAACGTATGATAATATGGAAACCATGATGTCGCCCATCAATTATTCGCTGATGGTGACCTGGATGAATGTAGTGATGGGATTCTTTTTGGGATTGATCATAGCCGGTATCGTGAAAAAAGAAAAAAATATGTTTGATAATAAATAACACGCTTTCAGTATAAAACAAAAAGTATAAGTAGCTGATTATTATAAATTTGCATAATATGGATATCTCTGTTATTGTTCCTCTTTACAACGAGGAAGAATCGCTCCCGAAACTATACGAATGGATTGATGAGGTGATGACTGACAATAATTTCAGTTACGAAGTCATATTCATTGACGACGGGAGCACAGACGGTTCCTGGACCATTATCGAGGAATTGAAAATGAAAAATCCGGAACAGGTGCACGGAATCAAATTTCGTCACAATTACGGAAAATCACCGGCACTTTACCGGGGATTTGACGCTGCAAAAGGCGACGTGGTGATTACGATGGACGCAGACCTGCAGGACAGCCCCGATGAAATTCCGGAACTTTACCACATGATTGTTACCGGCAATTACGACTTGGTTTCGGGCTGGAAGAAAAAACGCTTCGACTCCAAACTCACCAAAAACCTTCCATCCAAGCTCTACAATGCTACAGCCCGTCGTGTAACGGGATTGCAGCTTCACGACATGAACTGCGGACTGAAAGCGTACCGAAATGAAGTGGTAAAAAACATCGAAGTTTTTGGCGACATGCACCGCTATATACCTTACCTTGCCAAAAATGCCGGTTTTACACGCATAGGCGAAAAAGTGGTCACACATCGTAAACGGGAATTTGGAGAGTCAAAATTCGGCATGAGCCGTTTTGTGAATGGTTATCTGGATTTGATGACACTTTGGTTTTTATCCAAATTTGGTAAAAAACCGATGCATTTTTTCGGATTAATGGGTTCACTGATGTTTATTTTAGGCTTTATAGCTATTGTGATTGTAGGCGCTCATAAGTTATATGCATTGAGCAACCACATTGCAGCACCGCTGGTGGTTGACAGTCCGTATTTTTACTTGTCGCTGGTGCTGATGATAATGGGAACATTGCTCTTTTTGGCCGGATTTGTAGCCGAAATAGTAACCCGCAATTCTCCGGAAAGAAATAATTATAAGATTGAGAAAAAAATATAGTTCTTTTGAGTTTTGATCCCGCTAGATTTTCGGGGGAGTATTGAGTTTTCTTTGTTCAATAAAAAAATGAAACAATTACTATTGGTTGGATTTGGCGGATTTATCGGTAGCATAGCCCGGTACCTGGTTTCCAGGCTGAACCTTACCTGGAATTTTCACTCCATACCGATGGGTACGCTCACGGTGAACATTGCCGGAAGTTTGCTGATTGGATTCATGCTGGGAATTTTCATCAATAGTAACTTACTTCATTCAAATTTGAGGTTATTTCTGGTTGTAGGATTTTGCGGCGGTTTTACCACTTTTTCGTCGTTCACCAATGAAAATTTCATGTTGATTCAAAACGGTCAGTATTTATCTGCTCTTATTTATATCTCCGGAAGTGTTATTTTGGGAATATTATCTGTATATGCAGGTTTTCTAATTGCAAATCAACTATAATTATGGAAAACGAATACAGCGTATTGAAATTTTTCGTGAGTAATACCGATAAAATCGGGCTGGATCTTTTACACGAAAGAATTGTATCTGAGGCACAGAATCAGGGCATCTCGGGTGTCACCGTTTATCGTGGCATAATGGGTTATGGTTTGAGTAGCAGAAGAATTGTTAATACAAGGTTTTGGGAAATATCCGAAAAACTTCCTGTAGTAATAGAAATGACCGATAAAACCGAAATACTCAACAATTTTTATCTGTTTATCGAAGAAAAAATAAAAACAACGGGAAAAGGATGTTTGATTTACATGCAGCCTATAGACATTAAGTTACATCTATCGGGAAAAAAATAGATTGTTATGGAAATACTGAAATATACCCTACCTGCCCTTCTGGTGGTTTTGGTTGTTTACATTTTACTTTATCAGCTTTTTCGGAATGAACGCGAAAAAAGAGAATCGGAGCTCAAAAAAGCCTCTTTGCCGGTAGTTACTTCTACCCGATTACGTGCTTACGAACGCCTTACGCTATTGCTCGAGAGGATGAACCCCAATAATATGCTCGTAAATAGTACAGATCTAAGTCAAACTTGCATAGAGTTTCAAACCAGTTTATTATCAACATTGCGTCGCGAATTCGAACACAATTCATCACAACAAATTTATGTCAGCCAACTTCTGTGGGAGGAAATTGACGATGCCCGCGATAATCTGATTCAACTGATCAATACCTGTGCTGCGCAATGCCGGGCGGATGAACCCGCTTCAAAACTGGCCACTATTATTGTTGAAGTATTCAATACACCCGATGAAACTGCCCTGGATGCAGCTCTGCGTTTATTGAAAACCGAAGTTAAAGAATTGTTGTAAATGAAAATAAAAAACTATATTCGTTTTCTACTCACCTTTGTATTAATTGTGGCAATGATTTCGTGCGAAACAGACGAAACCTGCCGTAAAAGCAAAACAGTGGAAACAGGCGTAACTTTTTACGTGGATTCTATCAACAATACAACCGGTAACAGAGTGCTGGTGAAACTCGCAATTGATAGTTTGTGGGTAAATGGAATAGGTGTGGAAACGTTTTTATACAAAAAAGCCAAAATAAACTCTATAAAACTTCCGTTGAATCAATTTGACGAAGAATCAAAATTCAGGATGAAAATCAATCAGGTAGTTGATACAATTACTGTGCGGTACAAAAATAAGATCGAATTTTTATCTTTGGAGTGTGGCAGCATCCGTACTCATACCATCGATACCGTTTTAACCACCGGACATATTATTCACAGCGCAACCGTTAGTAACCGAACCGTAAACACCATTTCAGTTGAAAATATACAGTTATTTCATACTAAGTAGCATTCTGTTATTTTGTTTTTCCATGCCGTTGCAAGCACAAACAAAAGAAACCGCACATAAGGACAGCATTCCGTTTTTACAGGGTATGTGGGTGGAATTCGATGTTGCACCTTTTCTCGCTTCGGCACTTATTAACCAAAATACATATACCACACAAGGCAATATTCAGTTAAATCTGAAAAACAAATATTTCCCTGTTTTTGAATTAGGAATTGCCGGTGCCGATAAAACTACTGCCGATGATATCCGCTTCAAGACAAACGGAATGTTCGGAAAAATAGGTTTGGATATTCCGGCAATAAAACCCAAACCTAATTCAACCCAAAAAAGCAATAATTTACTGGTTGGATTTCGCCTCGGCATGAGTCACTTCAACTATTCCATACTCAATCAAACCATTACAGATGCTTACTGGGGAAATTCCGAAACTTTCAATCTCGAATCAATTCCTGCAACTAAATTGTGGTTTGAAATCACCGCGGGAATACGGGTAGAAGTTTACAAAAACCTGTATATGGGATGGAATATTCGAAATAAACATCTGATTACTCAGGCCGCAACGGGTGAAAACACACCGTGGTATATTCCCGGTTATGGCAAAGCAAATACAGCCGTTTGGGGTTTCAGTTATACTTTCGGTTACAGATTAAAATAAAATAAAACTAAACTAACATTTAATCATTACTAACAAATTATGAACACAACTCGTGAACTTAACAGAGCAGCAGATAATATACGCATTCTGAGTGCTGCAATGGTAGAAAAAGCAAATTCAGGACATCCCGGCGGTGCTATGGGTGGAGCAGATTTTATTAATGTGCTTTATTCTGAATTTTTGGAATACGATCCGGAAAATCCATTTTGGGAAGGGCGTGACCGTTTCTTTCTGGATCCCGGACACATGTCACCCATGCTTTATTCTGTATTAGCACTTACCGGGAAATACAGTCTGGATGACTTGAAGCAATTCCGTCAGTGGGAAAGCGTAACACCCGGACATCCCGAACTGGATGTGGTACGAGGTGTGGAAAATACTTCCGGACCGCTTGGACAAGGGCACACATATGCTGTAGGTGCTGCTATAGCTGCCAAATTTCTCAAAACCCGTTTCGGCGATGTAATGAATCAAACCATATATACCTACATTTCGGATGGTGGTATTCAGGAAGAAGTGTCGCAAGGTGCCGGACGAATTGCAGGACATCTGGGACTTGACAACCTGATTATGTTTTACGATTCGAACAACGTACAGCTTTCTACCTATACAAATATGGTAACAAGCGAAGATGTAGCCATGAAGTATCGTGCCTGGGGATGGAAAGTGATTGAAATTAACGGAAATGACGTTACTGAAATAAGAACAGCACTCAGAGAAGCCAAAAAAGAAAAGGAAAAACCAACGCTCATTATCGGCAACACAATCATGGGCAGAGGTGCCGTTACTGAAGATGGTGAAAGTTACGAAAACATGGTGGATACTCACGGACAACCACTTGGTGCTACAAAAGCAAGTTTCAGCAGCACTGTACAGAATCTTGGAGGTGACGGTGAAAATCCATTTGTGATTTTTGAAGAAACGAAGGCACTTTATGCAAAACGTGAAGCTGAACTGAAAGAATTGGCACAAGAAAAGAAAGCAGCTAAACAAGCCTGGGCTGAAAATAATCCGGAGCTGGCTTCCAAAATGGAACAGTTCTTCTCCGGAAAAGTTCCTAATCTGGATTGGAAGGCAATAGAACAAAAGCCAAATCAGGCCACAAGAGCTGCATCGGCTACTGTGCTGACCTACCTGGCTGAAAACGTTGAGAATATGATTGTTGCAAGTGCTGACTTAAGCAATTCTGACAAAACGGACGGATTTCTCAAAAAAACCAAAGCAATTCAAAAAAATGATTTCTCCGGTAAATTCCTTCAGGCAGGTGTGGCTGAGCTCACTATGGCATGTCTGTGTAACGGGATTGCCCTGCATGGCGGTATCATAGTAGCATGCGGCACCTTCTTCGTTTTCTCCGATTATATGAAACCGGCTGTACGCATGGCTGCATTGATGCAATTACCTGTAAAATACATCTGGACACACGACGCTTTTCGAGTGGGCGAAGACGGCCCTACTCACGAACCGGTAGAACAGGAAGCTCAAATTCGCCTGATGGAGAAACTAAAAAATCATCATGGTCAAAATTCTGCATTGGTACTTCGTCCGGCAGACGTGGAAGAAACTACGGTTTCGTGGAAAATGGCACTGGAAAATACACAAACGCCTTCTGCCCTTATTTTATCCCGGCAGAACATTACAAATCTTCCGGCCGAAAACCGAAAAGATGCTGCATATCAGACCGTTAAAGGTGCTTATGTAGTGGAATGCGACGGAAATCCGGATGTAGTTTTGCTGGCGTCCGGTTCTGAAGTTGCCACACTGGTAGAAGGTGCAGCCCTGCTTCGCAAGGAAGGTTTGAAGATAAGAATTGTTTCTGTACCATCTGAAGGATTATTCCGCAGTCAAACCGAAGCATATCAGGAAAGCGTTTTGCCAAAAGGCGTCAAACGATTTGGTCTCACTGCAGGACTTCCGGTCAATCTGGAGGGTCTTGTTGGAGAAAACGGTAAAGTTTTCGGTCTGGAATCGTTCGGATTTTCAGCTTCATACAAAGTGCTGGATGAAAAACTTGGTTTTACAGCCGAAAATGTATTCAAACAAGTGAAATCTCTTTTCTCAAAATAAAAATTATCTGAGTTCTTAAATAGCTATTCAACTCTTCATGAGACTAACAATCTTTGAAGAGTTGAATTGTTTTATTTTCAGATAACACAGTTTGAAAACAAACAAGTATTCAGTAAAATAAATTCAGTTAAAAATTCAGTTTGATTCTGAAGCTGATTCTTAAAACTTTTTTTATACGATGGATTTTCTCTCAATCCTTCTCATAGCCATTGGTTTATCGATGGATAGTTTTGCGGTTTCGACAAGCCGCGGAATATGCTCCTATAAACTGAAAAAATCACAGGCATTTTTACTTGCCTCTGTTTTCGCTCTATTTCAAGGACTTATGCCGTTGATAGGTTATGGTGTAGGTCAGATGTTCGCTGCTCAGATTCGGGCCGTTGATCACTGGATGGCCTTTCTTATTTTACTATTTATCGGAGTAAAAATGATAGTTGAAAGTCTGAAAGAAAAAAAGAACGAAGAAAAAACCTGCGATTGCGACGGCAATTGTGATAAACGAAACTTCAGATTAAAATATCTGATAATCCTTGCCATCGCTACCAGCATCGATGCACTCGCTACCGGATTTATTTTTACTCCCTATCCGGAAAAAATTCTGCTTGCAGTT